>JAGGUL010000115.1 GCA_021158525.1 Candidatus Hydrothermota bacterium
CGGCCGCAGGCGATTTCCCGCCAGAAAAGTAAACCCTGATATCGGCTCCTTCGACGAACCTCAGAACATCCCTCGCAGGATTGTATTGTACTGGAAACACCTCAAGAAGGTAGAGCTCGTGTCCCCTGACCAGCCCGAGCTTCTCAGTCCTGACGGATACGCCTGGGAAATAAAAGTCCCTCGAATAGACCTCCCGGTTTACGATAAACTCAAGCCTGGCACCCTCAATTTTCGGCACGGGCCGGGCAACCGGGAGCACCTTAAGGCCTTCCTGAAGCCTCTTCTCCCTGATAAAATCTGGGGAAAGTTCGGTCCTGACCAGAGCCCCTTCAGGAACCTCTATGACCGCCCTGAAAACCGGGAGCCTGGGCGAGCCTACCTCAGAGATCTGTCCGGCGCCCGCCATATTTATTTCCACATATTCCCCTCCCTCGACTTTCATCCTCCTTAATTCGGCCTCGGGGGCCGTGTATCTCAGAACAAGCCCATCCTGGCCGGAATGCACAATGTTAATTCCCGCCTCGCCCCTCGCGATAACTGCTATAAAGAGGAGCAACGAAATCCTTTTCATGACCTCCATTGGAATATCCTCCTTTTCGAATCTTACGGATGGGATCAAGTATGTACGATCCGGGTCTTACTATATGATTTAAGTTTCATGATGTCAAGGCAAAGGAGCCCTGCAGGCGAAAAACTGTCTGTTTTGAGGAAAGAATCTCCAGGGTCCGGTGGAACACCTCGTGCACGAAACTTCGGCCGAGAAATCATCGTGGACAAGAGGAACATAAGCCGGGATCCGGAAAATATTTATCGGGCCCAACGCCTTTCGGCGTTGGGCCCTCCGCCCCCCACTCACAGCTCCTATCAGCCCCTTTCATACACAGCTTTAAATTAACACGGCGGTTGGAAAAATCAAGGCAATCCGTGTGTGCAATTTTTTCACACTTCGGGAAATATTTCCGAGCAAAAGGCGCAGAGCACACACTCACAACGTATCAAGTACAGGATATCGATTGGATAACGTTCCGGAGGCATTCTCACCCTGCAAACTTCGGGTTAAAGGGGACAACTGGCTTAACAGTACATGCTGATGGCACATGCTCCGGGCTGTCGGGTACTTAATTGGCCTTAGGGGATAGGCACAGGTTCTCGATCAGGATCGAGAACCTGTGCCTGGGTTTCAACTTGTTTTAATAAAAGGGCGGGGGGCCGACCGAAGGTCGGCCCCCCGCCGAAATCCAAACAGGTTAGACTGTTATTTAACCACCACAAGCCTCTTTATCGTGGATATGCCGTTCACCGTGAGCTTCACGAAATAGATCCCCGCGTTCTCATTAAGGGAATAACTGTAGTTCCCGGTGCCAAGACGGCTGTTCTCGAGGGTTTCGAGGACCCTTCCAGCGACATCGAGGACCTCGAGCTTCACCGAGGCATCCCTGTCGAGGGCGAAGGATATATCAGCCCTTCCCAGGGCAGGGTTGGGATGCACGCTGAAGGATCTGAAGGCACCCGCTGTCCTCTCTGCAACGCCCACTTCAGTTGAGTAGTGATAGACCTCTACGTTGTCGATGTACCAGCCCCAGGCCCACTGGCTCGGAGTATCCTCCCAGTACCTGAAGGCCCAGCGGGCGTAGTTGCCGGTGACCACTACAGGACCTATCGTCACATCACAGTTTTCGCCCATGTCGTCAGTGTAAGAGACAACGACGGTCCAGTCCCAGTTCGTGCCATCTTCCGATGTACCTATCATCACATCTCCGTACTCGAGCGGGGCTCCAGTGCCCACCTCCTCGAAATCGAAATCGTAGACGAGGTAGGTCGAATCCCCATCGGAGATGCTGAAAATAGCGGTCATGATCCAATCGTCGGAGTCTGTGTCGCATTCGTCATCGGAGTACTCAAGGAAAGGACTCTCGTCCCAGCAGCCCGGATGATAAGGATCGTTGGGCTCCGCAACCACAACCCATGTACACTGATCGCCGTTGGCATCGTTTATCTCCCAATCGGCAGGTATGGCACCATCGTTGAAATCCTGAGATTCAACGAGATTCCATCCCTCCAGGATTCTCGGCGGGGAAACATTTCCGAGAGGCGAAGCGCCATGACTGTCCATCGCATACTTCTGGGCCGGAGTTATCGCCCATGCCACCCCTACAACCAATAGACCCAATATTACTTTACGCCACATAAACACCTCCTTGTTAATCACAAACGCACCTATTAAAAGATCCCTCACTAAGAGATCGCCTTCACCTCCTTTTTCGCTTAACTCTTTACTTTTAAATAGATTGCCATTCCCCTTTTGTCAAGGCATTTCTGTAATCAGTGTGACACAACGCTGAATGGTCACACCGTTATATCCTCTCCGCCGTCGACATTTATCACATTTCCTGTCATCCAGTAAAGCCTTTCATCTGCGAGGGCAGCTATGGCTTTCGCTATGTCTTCCGGCACCGTGAGCCTCCTGTGGGGATTTCTCTCAAGGGCTATCTCAACGATCTTCTCGTGACCCGGGATCTTCCTGAGGGCGGGAGTGTCGGTGACTCCGGCCTTTATGGCGTTGACCGTAATACCATGAGGAGCCAGCTCTATAGCCAGCTGACGAACGTGGCTTTCAAGAGCTGCTTTTGCGGCAGAAACGGCGCCGTAATAAGGCATAACCCTCTGGTCGCCGGAACTTGTCATGGCAAAAATTCTGCCGCCCTTAGCCATCAGCCCCCTCCTCACGACCTCCTGTGTCCAGTAAACCAATGTGTTTGCCATCACTTCGAGGGTCATCTGAAGTTGATTCCTGCCGATCATATCCTCTTCTCTCGGGGCGATAAAAAGCTTCAAAGTCCCAAAGGCCAGAGAATGCATTAGGATCTTTATGTAATTTTCCTCTTCTTCCGATCGAAATCTGTCCTCCACGTCGTCGAGAACCCGCCTCATCGCCTTTTCGTCGGCAGCATTGATGTTGTAAAAGAGAGCCTTTCTCCCCTTCTCCCTGATCCGGTTCATCGTGTCCTGAACTTGTGGCATTGTGGCTTTCCTATCGAGGTGAATGCCTATGATATGGTAGCCATTTTCGGCAAGCTCTATCGCCGTTGCTCTCCCGAAGCCGCTGGAAGCCCCAAGAATCAACGCCCAGTATCTCATCTCAAACCTCCCTCGATTCTTTTTATTTCGCGTTGACCTTGCTGGCAGTGACTACATAACCTGTGTGAGAGACCATCCTCTCCCGCGGTCTCGTTTTTCCACGTCTCACGAGGATCTCCCTCTCGAGGATCTCGACGCATTTGAGCCTGACAAAGCCCTCTTCGAGGGCATCGAAGGTCATCTGAACCTGTTCGATCGTGGGAGAAAGCGAGATCCAGCGACCGCCTCCCATAAGGGCCTCGTGGACGGGACGCGCGAGAGTCCACGGCTCCGGAACATCGACGAAGGCAGCATCCAGATTCTCAACGGGAAATCCCTCTGAGGCGGGATCCATATTGAAAAACTCCACCCTTTCCTCGAGCCCAGCCCTCTTCACATTTTCCATCGCATTCTCCATGAATTCCTTCCTCCTCTCGAAGGAATAGACCTTGCCGTCCTCCCCAACCGCCATTGCGAGAATTATGGTGAGGGCACCGGAGCCCGATCCCACCTCGAGAACTCGCGAACCGGAGCCAATACCAGCCTCCAGCAGCATATAACCGGCATCTTTGGGGTAGATGATGGTGGTGGTCCTCCTGACCTTCATCGCAAGGTCGGAGGTGGTGGGTTTCAGGAGGTAAAATTTCCTGCCGGTATTGGTTGTCAGGGGATCGCCGAAACTCACTTTCGGCGGAAGGATCACCTCTCCGAGGTGCGTTGAAAAACGCCTTCCTGGCGCGTAGAGGATGAGATAAGAAGCCCTCTCTCCTCCGTAAAGATAGACAAGCTGACCTTCCTTTATTGACATATAGTCATTATAAAGGGAACCCTAAGCACAATCTATATCCCTCACAAAGGGCTTTATATCGAGAAGCGGAGAGCCGTCGACAGCGTCAATCCCCTCAACCTCCAGGCAGCTACCGGTGATGGCGATTATCCTGACCAGATCGATGGCGATGGGATTGGGCCTGTGAGGGCTCCTCGTGGCAAAAACCCCCTTCCCTCTTTTCTCGGAGAAAAGGGCATCTCTCTCAGCTCTGTGACAGAAGTAAAGCAGGTAGATGTACTGCCCGGGTTTGAGGCCCTTCAGTCCCTCCGCATAAGGATCAAGGAGCTCTACCTTGCCCCGCGCCTTACTTCTCTTCCCCTGTGAAGGCGCATCCTCCGGCTTACCGAAGGGAGACCTTATAAACCCGATCGTTCTTAGCTCCATCCTAAAAAATTTTAAAACCCCCTTCCTTCGAGGTCAACGCTTGACGGGATGAAAAAGAAACGCTAAATTTAAACGATGTCCCTCGCTATTCTTTTGCTTCTCGCGTTCGTTCCCCTGGAAAAGGGAACGATCCCTTTTATTCCCAAAGACATGGCCGTTACAGAAGGGCACATCTACTTGCTGGGCGAGCGAGGACTCGAAATCTACGAATTGCTGGGCGACAGCCTGCAGGTGATATATTCCTCCGAGAGCCCCCTGAGAGCAATCGACGCAGATCCCATTTTTCTTTACCTTCTCGACAGGGAGGGTCTGAAAGTCATTACGAGAGGTGCTGAAGGGGCCGGAGTGCTGAAAGGCGGGCGATTTCGGGATGTGACGGTTTCAGGACTCGGTATCGTTTATCTCCTCCGATGGGAGGGAGATCGGCTCTATGTTCTCGACATAGGCGAAGAGGAATTCACTCTGAGCTCCCCGGCCCAAAGGCTCGAATGCTCTCCCGCCGGGTTCCTTGGCCTCGGCAGAGAGAAGGAAATCGAGATCACGGACAGCAGGGGCATTCCCCTCGAGAAATTCACAGGAGATTACAGGGATTTCGCGCTGGGTCCTGGAGGGCTCTATGTGGCGAATGAAGAAGGCATATTGAGGATCGACCTCGAATCCTGGCCCTCGTCATACAGAATGATCAGCGACTCAGCAATACAGCTCATCGATTGCAACGGCGATACAGTTTATTACATGAATGCACGGGGAGAGCTTTACCTCACATTCCCCACCAATTGAAGTCTTTCTTCTTCAAGATCCCGGCAAGCCTGTAAAGGTTTCTCCCCAGCCTCCGGGCGAACTCCAGGGCCTCCCGGTCCTCCATGACATTTTTAAACCCAAGAGACGTGGCAAAGGGATAGGGCGGGAAGAGAAAACCCATCTCGCTCAAGGGCCCCATAAGCTGCATAACTGTCTGCATGGCCCCATCCTCGTCGCCAGTAACCACAAATCCGGCGACCCGGCCATCCAGAAGCTTCCCCGCGTTCTCCAGGGAAGTCATGCGGTCGATAAAATTCTTCATGAGACCCGAAGGTCCGAACCACATAACGGGCGTCGCAAAGATGACCCCATCGGAATATAGAAGGAGCTGATGATAGCCCTTCATGGCGTCCTCCAGCTCCCCCTCGGTACACCGCCTGGGTTCACATTCTTCGGGAGAGTTGGAAAAACAACCGAGGCAGGGCCTGATCGGATTATCAACAAGGTGAATGAGACGGGTCTCGGCCCCCAGCCCCCTCAGCTCCTCGAGGACAACAGAGAGGAGTCCGGCTGTCCGGCCCTCTTTCCTCGGGGAACCGTTAAAAGCAACGAATTTCAATTTCTCATCGCTCATGGTCTACCCGAGATTTTTCGCCGAGAGGAGAAAAGCAGCGATGGACACTATGTGCCGGAGGACCTCTTCGGCCCTTTTTGCCTCGAAAACCACCTTTCTCCCTGAGGTTCTCCTCAAAAAGGAGAGGGAAGTGGCCAGGTCGGCCCTCAACGTGTCGAGAAATTCGATCTCCACCTCATAGGGAGGCTTCAGGGAGAAAAAGCCCATCTCCCCCGACCTCTCGACAGCTTCCCGTGCCCCTTTTCTGAGCTCCTCGCGCACCCTCTCGAGAGGAAACAGAAGAGCCGCATACCGGGTCACTCCCTCCTTCGTCACTACGAACCTGACCGGATCGGGAAAATTCTGCCTCGAAAACTCATAAAGAGCTCTGTCTCCGGTTATAAGTCCAACGGGAACTCCCAGTTCGGAAGCATACAGCGCGTTAATCTCCGCTTCGCCCACTTCCTTTCCGTTGATCGTGATTCTGTAATAGGAAGAAGAGGAATAGGTGTGATCCATCTGTCCGAATTCCGTGCCGGCTGGCGCATGATAGCCCACGAGAAAAACGATGTCGAACTCATCAGTCAGCCCCTCCATCATGTAATAAGGCCTGGGAAATCCCCTCACGAGTTCCGCATTGGGCGGAAGGGATTCGGGCGGAATGTTCATGCCGTAAGAATGGGAATCTGCTACCCTGAAAACCCTGGCTCCACCCTCTCTGGCACCTTCCATGACGGCGAGCAGATCGCCGACCATCATCTCCGTGATCCTCCTGGAATCTTCCTTCCAGGAAGCCAGTCCGCTAATTCCCTCCATGTCGATCGAAATGAAAACCTTCATGTGTTAATTATAAGGCCAAATCGGATGCCCTTCACCGAGCCGGGCTCAGGATCTCTCTCTCAAAATCCCGTCAAGCTCCTCGGCAAGACGCGCAAATTCGTCGAGGTCGAGGGTCTCGCCCCTGCGATCCAGGGAGATATCAGAACGGGCCTCGAGTTCAGCTATCGTCTCCCTGCTGGCAATGGACCTCAGAGCGTTTCTCAGTTTCTTCCTCCTTCCACCAAAGGAAGCCCTGATTATGTCAAAAAACAATCTCTCGTTTCTGACAATCACGGGAGGCGTTCCCCTCGGTTCGAGCCTGATAAAGGAGGAATTAACCTTGGGAACAGGCCTGAAGCAGGTCCTCGAAATATCAAAAAGCCTGTGAACGACGAAATGGTAGGATATAAAAAGCGTCAGAGAGCCGTACTGGAAGGTGGAGCTCTTCGCCGACAGCCTCTCGGCAACCTCTCTTTGAAGCGTTATGTAGATGTCACTGAAGTGTTCCCTGTTCTCAACAAGTTTCACCAGTATCGGCGATGTTATGTAATAGGGTATGTTCGAGACGAACTTGAATCTGTCGGCTCCCAGGTCCCGACGGATCCTCTCCAGGTCAGCCTTCAGAAAATCCATGGCATACAGGAAAAATCTTTCTCCCTTGAGAAGGGCGAACTCCCTCTCCACACCAAGGATTAGCCCGGGATCGAGCTCAAAGGTAACGACTTTTGCCCCCCTTTCCAAGAGCAAACCTGTGAGGTCCCCCTTCCCCGCGCCCACCTCCAGCACCCATTCGTCTTCCACGATTCCGGCGGCGTCGACTATTTTCCTGAGGATATTTCTGTCAACGAGAAACACCTGCCCCAGTTTTCTTCTCATGGGTGAGAATATAAACCAGGCTTAGCTTATTTTACAACAACGTATTTCCTGAACCTCGCTCCGTTCCCGGCCCTGTCGCTGACGCGCACCTCGACCCAGTGGCCGCCGGGCTCAAGCCGACGGTATTTCAGTTCCCCCGTCTCCGGGTCGTAATCAGCCGGGATCCAGAGGCCGTCACAGGTCACTTCGAGAGAGAAGGGGTCGATCCCTGACCCCGGATCTTCTACCCTGCCGTAAAATCCCCCCTTTGTGCCCGTGAGCCTGGCGAGCTGGGGAGGCACTGTATCCCTCAAGAACACGAAGGTCCCGAGATCTTCAGAGTAACCCTTTGCTGAGTTTCCCCTGAACTCGGCCTTCTCCCCATGAATCCTGACGAGACACATGTCCCGGCCTGACTCTCTTCTCATGCCTATCTCAAACCTCCCGCGGAGAGGAGGCCTGAGCGGGAGGAGAGTCAGGCTGCGTGTGGCGATGCCCGAATAACCGCTTAGCCTCAAAGAATCCTCCTGTTCCATGACAAAAATATAGAAGGAATATAACGCCGTGCCCTCGCTGGCTTTCAGGTAAAAATCCTTCAGAGGCAGAAAAAAGGAATCAGGAGTGACCCTCGCGAGAAGAAACTCTCTTCTCTGACTGCCGCTGATGACACCTCTCCCCTGTTCGCCGAGGAAAAAGAGCCTGTACCCGCCGGCTTCCCCCAGAGGTGCAACAGGCTGCCCGTTGAAAGTAAGGGTCCTTCCCGGAGTAACACCCAGCAGGCAACCGAAGTCGCTCATCCTCACGGCAAATCCGTCCCTTACAATATCCCAGTGTGGCTCGTCTGTCCTCCATCCCGAGCTGCCCATCCTGTACGGCACCGACACGCTCCTTTCGTTCCCGGCAAGATCTGAAACCACGACGATAGCCCTGTGATAGCCCGGCATATACGCCTTTCCGGGCCAACGGGACTCCAACCCCATCGCCCCTCCCCGAGGGGGATAAAGCCGAACTAAAGCCCTGCTATAGTGTGATCCCTCGGGTCTGTAAAGGGACCTCGAAAGACCGAATTCCCTGAAATTCAGGCTATCGAAGCGAACCGAAAAGAGGGTGTCGCCGTCTACAAGAAGTTTGAAGGAATAGGGAGCGGTCTCATAAGACCTGTCGTTGACATAATCCACGGCCGATATCTCTATTCCGAACTTCCCCTGTATATGAAGAACATCTCCTACTTTTTTCGGACGTAACCTTCTTGGTATGGGCAATCCATCTATGCTGCTCTCCGGTGAAAGCGGAACCACATCTATAAATTTTATCTCGGGAGGAATCGAATCCCGTATCCCGAGGTAGAACAGGGGGTTCAGGGCCACATCGAACCCCCTCCTCATCTCGAAATGAAGGTGGGGAGGCCCATAACCGCTCTTTCCGCTATAACCTACGAGTTCGCCCTTCCTGAGGGCTATCCTCCCGTGCTCAAGCCAGAGATCCTGTGTGTACTCCCTCGTCTTCAGCTGTTGTGCCTTTACGATCGAATCGAGGGGCCCGGCGAACTCATCGAGGTGGGCAAAAACATACACCTTTTGCGCCGAGTCCTGGATGTACACGGCCTTCCCCATGCCAATATAGGAAACCTTCAGCCTGACGACATAACCGTCAACGGGGGAATAAATTGGAAGGCCACATCTTCCTCCCGTGGAAAAATCGATCCCGGTGTGAAAGTGAAGGGACCGTGCCTCCATAAAAGTGGACGTGACGGGAGCCTCGGACTTAAGGGGGTAAAAAATGAGGAAAAAAGTCAGTATTCTCACACGTAACTGAACTGAGTAAGGCTCCTGAGGAACTCTGCGTTATTGGGGGTTAGCTTCATCTTATCCTGCAGAAATTCCATGGCTTCTACCGGGTTCATCTCCGATAGAACCTTCCTGAGGATCCATACCTTGTTGAGTTCCTCCTTCGAAAGTAGAAGTTCCTCCCTCCTCGTTCCGGACCTGTTCAGGTCTATTGCAGGGAATATCCTTCTGTCGGCGAGTTTCCTGTCGAGAACGAGCTCCATATTTCCCGTCCCCTTGAACTCTTCGAAGATAACCTCGTCCATCCTGGAGCCCGTCTCAATGAGGGCTGTCGCTATTATCGTGAGCGAACCTCCTTCCTCGATCTTCCTCGCCGAACCGAAGAACTTCTTTGGCTTAATCAGTGCCGTTGAATCTATGCCGCCCGTCAGGGTTCTGCCCGAATGGGGCGTAACGACATTATATGCCCTGGCCAGCCTGGTGAGTGAGTCGAGGAGGATAACTACATCGCGGCCCAGTTCGACCTGCCTCTTCGCCTTCTCGAGCACTATCTCTGCCACATGAGTGTGTTTCTCCGCCGGCTGGTCGAATGTGGACGAGATCACTTCGGCCTGCACCCGGCGCTTGAAATCGGTAACCTCTTCGGGACGCTCGTCTATGAGGAGGATAATGAGCTGTATCTCAGGGTGGTTACTGGTTATCGAATTGGCTATCTGCTGGAGCAGCACGGTCTTCCCCGCCCTTGGAGGAGAGACGATCAGGCCCCTCTGTCCCTTGCCCACAGGGACAAAGAGATCGACGATCCTCATGGAAAGGTCTTCCGCATCGGGAACTTCCAGGTGTATTCTCTCTGTAGGATAAAAAGGCGTCAATTTCTCGAACTGCGGCCTCGCCTTTATCTTCTCCGGCGGCTGTCCGTTGACGAGCTCCAGCTTAACCAGTGCGGGGAACCTCTCGTTGTCCTTCGGGGGACGGACGATTCCACCGATCACATCACCCGTTCTTAAGCCAAATCTCTTTATCTGCGATGGCGAGACGTAGATGTCATCGGAAGAGGGATAGTAGTTATGCTCGGGAAGCCTCAGGAATCCGAAACCATCGGGCAGTATTTCAAGGACACCTTCTCTGTATGTCTGTCCGTGTTTCTTCGCTTCGTACTCGATTATCTTCAGTATCAGGTCGTTCTTCTTGTAACTGGAATAATTAGGTATTTCCAGCTCTTTTGCTATCTCATAGAGCTCCGTTATTTTCTTTTTCTTGAGCTCTTTTAACTCCATTCTCTCAAACCTCCTGGCCTGTATGTTTCAGAGCAATCCAGACGCTCACATGCCTTCCGCCTCACGAGAAGCTTTCCAATATCGGGAAAGACTTCTCAACGGCGTCGCCGACCACAGCGAAATCCGCACCAGCCGAAAGAACCTCCTCTACATCCTCCCTGCCCTTCAGGCCTCCTCCCACAAGCAACGGGAGATCGACCAGTTCCTTTGCCTTTCTGATGAAGTCCAGAGGAACACTCCGAGGAGCTCCCGAACCCGCCTCAAGGTACAAAAGCTTAAACCCCAGATAATACGAGGCGAGGACATAAGCAGAAAAAAGGTCTTCCTTGTCCCTGGGAAGCGGCTTTGTGTTCGAAACAAACTCCACCGAGCTCAAATGACCTGATTCTATGAGGAGGTACGCCGTGGGTATTGCCTCCAGGCGGTATTTCCACACAAAAGGGGCAGCTTTTACTTGCTCTCCGATAAGATATTCGGGATTCCTTCCCGAAAGCAGCGAGAGAAAGAGAACAGCATCGGCTTTATCCGACAACTGATATCTGTCTCCCGGGAATATGAGCACAGGCTTGTGGGATCTTGACTTCAATTCCATGATAAATTCATCGACATCTCCTCTATAGAGGAAACTGGTTCCTACGAGATAGGCTTTTATGAACGAACTGCCTTCTGCCAGTGAGATAATCTCTCTTAATTCTGAAACCTCAATCCTATCGGGATCAAGCAAAATCAATAAGCCCTTTTCCCCCGCCTTGAAAATCCTCTCATAAATCCCCAGCGGAACACCTCCTTGACATTATGGAATACCAAGCCGACGAAACGGTTCCAACGAATCACCCAAAGGTATATGAGAAACCCCCACTCGAAAGAAAAGACCGAAAAGCTTTTTAATCACATCTTATCGGAGAAAACTCTCAGGATTTTTATAATATGCGGTAAAGGGTATATTTTGTCAAGACTCTTGTTGAGCAAATCGGCGCCGTTACATTAAAATAGAGTTCAAAGGGGAGGCTTCGATATGCAAAGGCTCAGACGAAGCAAGAAAGACAGAATGATAGGGGGAGTCTGCGGGGGTCTCGGCGAATATTTTCACATCGACCCCGTCATAATAAGGCTTATTTTTGTGCTCCTCCTTTTTGCCAACGGTATAGGTCTTCTCGCCTACATACTTTTCTGGATAATAGTCCCTGAAGAATCTCCCGAAGGGGAAGGAGTACAATTTAAAGAGGAGGAAGACATGGCAAGAGCAGCCAGAAGCAACCTGTGGGGCGGGGCCATACTCATAATAATTGGCCTCTATTTCCTTCTGAGAAACATGGGATTTTTGGGTGGACTTGACTTCGCGCTGGTGTGGCCGGCTATCCTGATAATAATAGGTCTATTTCTGCTCTTCAGGAGAAAATGAGAAACAGCCTGGGATTGGCCATAATACTCGTTGGATTTTGTTTCCTCCTCGGTTATCTTGAGATACTCCGGAGCCCGGGCGACATCCTCCTTCATTACTGGCCATTATTTCTGATCTTTGTGGGCTTAGAAACGATCCTGGGGGAAAAGAGCAGAGTTTTCTTTCAACTCACAGCCTTTGCAGCTCTGGGCTTTTTCCTGGCACTGATTCTCCAGAAATTTCTGGATGTAACAGCTCTTATCCCTTTCTGATTTCTTCGGTTACGCCGATCGTCTCCAAAAGGCTGATGAGAGTGTCTCTTCCGCGGTTGCCCATCTTGCCTCCTGCTCTCTCAAGGGCCTGGTCGAGAGAATCGGCAGTGATAATTCCGAAGGCCACCGGGATACCCTGCTCGAGGGATATCCTGGCGATCCCCTTGGCAACCTCGGACGCCACAAAATCGAAGTGGGGCGTCTCTCCCCTGATGATGCATCCCAGGCCCACAAGGCCATCGTATTTCTTGTTGCTCTCATCACTGCTGGCAAGTTTTTTTAAGAGAAAGGGAATCTCAAAAGAACCGGGCACCCAGAATACCTCGAGGTCCTCCTCATTGCCCCCGAGCTGAATAAAGGCTTCTTTCAGTCCCTCGAGAAGTCTCGAGGAGATGTGCCCGTTGAACCTGGACACCACCACGCCTATTCGGCGGCCTTTCGCCGTTATCTTTCCACGGAATTCTTTCATTTTGATTCCTCCTCCAGGTCTTCCTCAATGGGGCCGATGAGATGGCCCAGCTTGTCCCTCTTCACCGTCAGGTAACGGAGGTTCTCTGGATTTGGCTTTGTGATAATCGGTATTCTCTCCACGACCTTAAGGCCATACCCTTCCAGTCCGACTATCTTCCTGGGATTATTTGTGAGAAGCCTTATGGTACTTAACCCCAGGTCAACCAGGATCTGTGCCCCTATCCCGTAATCCCTGAGGTCGGGGGGGAAGCCCAGCTTCTCGTTGGCCTCAACCGTATCGTAGCCCAGATCCTGATAGTGATAGGCCTTCAGCTTATTAATAAGGCCGATTCCCCTCCCCTCCTGTCGCATATAGAGGAGAACCCCCAGACCTTCCTTATCTATCATCTCCATCGCCTTGTGTAGCTGATCACCACAATCGCACCGCAGAGAACCAAATATATCGCCAGTGATACACTGAGAATGTACCCTGACGAGCACGTTCTCTTTGCCCCTCACGTCACCCTTCACAAGGGCAAGATGAACTTCCTGGGTAAGCTTATCCAGATATGCGTGAAGGCGGAAAAACCCCCACTTTGTCGGGAGGTTGACCTCCGTGATCTTCTCAATAAGTTTTTCCCTTTTGACCCGGTAATTTATCAGGCTCCTTATGCTTATGATCTTTATGTCGAACCTCCTGGAAATCTCGATCAGGCGGGGAAGACGCGCCATCTCACCGGAATCATCCATGATCTCGCACAACACACCAGCAGGCCTCAATCCCGCGAGCCTGGCGAGGTCCACGGCAGCCTCTGTATGGCCCGCCCTCCTCAAGACGCCTCCGTTCAGGGCCTTTAAAGTGTACACGTGGCCGGGCCTCGCGAAATCCTCGGGGCCCGTGAGGGGATCGATGGCGAGCATTATCGTCCTCGACCTATCGAAAGCAGAAGAACCGGTTGTGGTCCCGGATTTCGCATCTATGGGGATCCCGAAATTCGTCCCGTGCTTCGACGTGTTGGCGAGGGGCATCTCAAGGTTTAGCCTCCGAAAATCATCCTCGGGGAGAGCGAGGCAGATAAGGCCCCTCCCCTCCTTCGCCATGAAATTTATAACTTCGGGTGTGGCAAATTCAGCTGCGGCAATAAAATCCCCTTCGTTCTCGCGGTCTTCATCGTCCACAACAATTACCATTTTGCCGGCTCTGATATCTTCCAGAGCCTCCTCGATGGAAGCGAAGACATTCTCTTTTTTCATAGGAACTTAATATAAACCAGTCCCTTCCAACTGTCAAATCACGAAATTTCGGAAAGAAAGAAAAAGCCGGACATCCATTATGAAAAGTCGCGCACAAAAGGAAGGTTGACATTACACGATTTCAGATAAAAAATCCCCCCTGAATGTCCTTTCCGTTGTGTAAAAATTACACAGAATTGGGGCTTGACAGAATTGGAAGGCGGCATTAATTAATAATCAACGGAAACAACGGAGGTAGATGAAAACAAGTTGATAGGAGGAAGGGAGAAGCGTAACTTATTGTGCGTAAAATAGAAAAAGGAGGTACCGTTATGAGGTATATTTTAGTTTTGACAATGTTGGTTGGAGTGGGTTTAGCCTTAACGGGCGAAAACATAGCGGATCCCATAGTGATTCACTATCTTCCGTACAACACACAGTATACAACTGTGGGATTTGCAAACGATTACAGTCTGGATCCCTCAGATTGTACGGGCCACACGACCCTTGGCCCTGATGTAGTTTATAGTTACACCCCCTCCGAAGATGAGTGCGTGGTCATGGGTGTAGCTATACCCGTTGAGGTATGGGATGTTTCCTTCTTTGTGCTCACTGTTGACGGCGGCTCTCCCAGTTGCTACACCGGTTCCGACATAATGGGAGCCGGAGGTGCTGAGATACTCGAAAATGTCACACTTATTGGAGGAAACACATATTATTTTGTTATCGACGGGCGCAATGCCTCTGACATGGGAGAATACTGCTTCGGCATAACGGAGTGCGAATACAACGACGCCTTTGAGTCCACATCCCATGGCAGGCTTTCGCTTTCGGTGAGCCCGAGCGTCATGAACTACGGCGGCAATATCGAATTCACGCTGCCCAGGACGACTTACATTTCCCTTCAGGTTTACAATTCAGCCGGTCAGCTTGTGAACACCCTCAGGGCTGGCACGGCTGGTGCAGGCCAGTATACCATAAAATGGGAGGGAAAAGACCGCGCCGGAAGGAGACTCCCTGGAGGCATGTACTTCGTGAAGCTCCAGGCGGGCTCCCAGATAAAGGTGGCAAAAGTATTGCTTGTTGACTGAGCAATTAAAGAGGTTTTTAAAAAGAAGGAGGATAGTTATGAAATACGTAGCTTTGATAGTAATTATTTTTGGATTTGTTTTCGCCCAGGGCGAGAACTGTAACGATCCCATACCTGTGCCCGGGCTGAATTTCAGCGACTGCATAAGGAGCACGGGCGATTATGTTAATGATTACGACGTGCTCGCCACAGGTGCTGGCCTCACGGCCCAGTACGGTCCCGATGTCGTTTACAGTTTCACGCCGGGAACCGACATACCCGACGTGGCTATCACAGCAGTCCCCATAGGAGACTGGGACATTTCTCTCTACATCTTCACTGACTGTGCTTCCCCCGTTGCCCTGACCGGCGTCGACAACTACGGCCCCGGCTCACCTGAGGCATTAACGGGCCTTACCCTCACGGCTGGTATAACTTACTACTTCGTCGTCGATGGCGAAACCGAGACCGATTCAGGCCATTACTGTTTCAACATTTCCTCTACGGTCTCGGCCGAGGAAAGGGAGGCAGCCTTAAGGACCACATTGAACGTGGCGCCCACCTTTACCTCCGGCAACGCGACCATCGAATTCAGCATTTCCGGAAACAGCTACGTCAACCTCGTTGTCTACAACGCGATAGGGCAGCCTGTCAGGACACTCAAGGCCGGAAATCTTTCGGCCGGGACATATAGCGTGTCCTGGAACGGCCTTGACAATCACGGCGCTCTTCTTCCGCCGGGAGTTTATTTTGTGAAGCTCAACACCGGCGTTTCTGAGACCGTGAAGAAACTCGTGCTTATCCGTTAAGATAGCAGAAATCGAGATTTCCGAGGGGGTGTCCCGCGCAGCGGGACACCCCCTCTTCATTTTTCCCTTTCCTTTTCATCTCCCCTTACTCCATCTCGTGTCCCTCCCTTCTGATGAGCATAAATGTAGTGGCCATCGCATCCTCGGCGCTTCGGCAAGCCTCCTTGCCCACTATTATAGCAGGAGTTTCCGAAGAGCTTTATGTCCGCCCTTTTCCTTCGCCTGAACTTGCGAACTCGCGACTTTCACGGCGATCCCGGTTGAAATGCCATTAACTCGCCTGAGGGTTATCTGTAAGCCGGCTCCGTCGGTCCATGGCTCCGAAGCAATTTCCGAACACGATGCCCTTCGTTCCTCGGCGTGAAGGTCCTGATCGGGATTGAAAGGACAAAACTATCCTTTTCGAATACTCTTTCCCTCTGGCTTCAGCTCCGCCTTCCCCGAGGAGCGAACGCAGGGACCACATGATAGCTTTTATCACATTCTGACGGCCACTCCGAAGCAGTGTGTGGCGCCGAGGTACGGGTGAACCCGCAGCCTATACCCGAAAGCGGGTCTGGTCGCAAGGGAAAAGGCGAGGACGTAACAATCTGGCACGCTCGATATCCCAAAGAGAACTTTCATCAGGCCGACTTTCACCGAACAGCCCGACCTCAGCCCCAGAGGGAAACCCGCTTCCTGAAAGAGGTCAAGGTAGAGGTTTATGTCCCCGCTCCCTTTGTATTTAAAGGAAAGGGTCATGGCCGGCGAGAAGAGATCTCTCGCTCCAGCGATTCTGACCCCGGTGAAGTGAAGGGAATTCGCGATTTTGCCCTCAAAACTCTCAAAGGCAAAACCCAGGTTTAGCGACAGCGCGGCGATCCGGTCAGGACCCGCAGTTAAGTCTTCGGCCCCGAGGGCTATTCCCGCCCTGAGATCTCTTCCAGACAGGCTCTTGCCGATTATCAGCCTGTTCTCGGCATAGCCCCCGCTTCTCAAGGTTTGGGCTCCGAAACCGAAACCCTCTATCTGGAAAGAAACCTGTGCCTGATGCAGCTCGGGGAGATCGAAAGGACGGGCGTAATTGAAGGAGACCTCCGAAGCATCGCCAATAAGAGCAGGATTGTGAAACACGGCAGAGGGCCTGTTCAGGAGCAGAAGGGAATTTCCGGCCCCACTTAGGGGGTCATTGTAGTACTCGGGAAAAGCGAAAAAGAGGAAAACTATAAATATGTCACCGTACACCCCTCAAATACCCCTCCTCGAGTTTTTTGAACTGTTCCCATTCTTTCCTCCACTCCGAGCCGGTGTGGAGGGTACAGGACACCGTCGGTATGTTGTCCACCTTGAATATCTCCATCCTCGTCTCGGGGCAATAGGGAGTCGCCAGCATGCCCGTCTGAGAACAAACTTCAGCCCAGGCGACTCCTTCCGGAATGAGAAAATCGACGAGCGTATCCACTGCCCCGGCTTCCCGCATGAAGGTAGCCCAGATGGGAAGGGCAAACCTGGCGCCGACAGCTCCCTCCGTTATGGTCCTCAGAGAATCGAATCCCACCCAGACGCCGGCCAGGAGCCTCGGCGAGAAGCCGATAAACCAGGTATCCCTGTACTCATTGGTGGTCCCCGTCTTGCCCGCCATCGCCCCCTGCAGCCCATAGCTCATCCAGGCGAGCCTGCCCGTTCCCTCTTCTATGACCGACTTCAGCATGTCCACCATAATGTAAGCAGTGCTTGAATCCAGCACCTGAACGGTTCTCGGAAAGTTCTCCTCCAGGATCCTTCCCTCGGGGTCCTCGATCCTGGCGACGAAATAAGGATCGATCCTGCTGCCGAGGTTGGCTATCGTGGCGTAGGCCCTGGTTATCTCCAGCAAACTGAGGGTGGGAGAACCCAGGGCGATGGAGGGATAGGGCGGGACAGAAGACTCTATCCCCATCTTTCTCGCATATTCGGCCACGACAGAGGGGCCGAGTTCCAGGATCAGATGAGCCGTCGCGAGATTGCGTGAGAGAGCAAGAGCTCTCCTGAGAGTTATGGGACCGAGATACCGGCCGTCGTAGTTCTCGGGGTACCAGAGCTCCTCAACCCCCGGGATCCTCAAAGCGAGGGGCACATCCATGAGCATATCGGAGGGGTTGTACCCGTTGTCGATTGCAGCCGTGTACACGAAAGGTTTAAAGGCAGATCCCGGCTGTCTTCGCATCTGAGTGACCCTGTTGAACTTGCTATCGTCGTAATCCCTGCCCCCCACGAGTGCTCTGATCTCGCCGGTGTAGGGATCCATTGCCACAAGCGCCCCCTGTAGATATTGAGGGGGATTGAGAGTGTCCCTCACGTAATCAGCCTTTTTCGGCTCGAGGTCGTATTCTTCTTCGTACAGGTCGAGGAAGCTGTCCACCGCTGCCTCGGCGATTTTCTGAAGCTCCAGATCGAGAGTGGTGTAGATCTTCCCTCCGCTCGTGTAGAGGAAATCCTCCCCGTAGCGCTGAACGACGTACTTCCTCACCATATCGAGAAAATAGGGGGCTATCCCCTCCACCCTCTCCTCCTGAGGACCAGCGAGGGCAATGGGCGTGGCGAGGGCCTGCTTCATTTCGGCGTCGGTTATAAATCCGCCTTCCTTCATGATCCTGAGGACCAGTTTCTGCCTTCTCTTCGCCCTCTTGAAGTTCCTGTAAGGGGAATAGAGAAGCGGGGATCGAGGAATAGCCGCCAGCATGGCGCATTCAGCCAGATTAAGGTCAGAAACGCTTTTTCCGAAGTAATACCTGGAGGCAGCCTCAACACCGTAAACGCCGTGACCGAAGTAAATCTGATTCAGGTATCTCTCCAGTATCTGATCTTTGGAGAAGGTCCTCTCTATCCTGATGGCCAGAACGGCTTCCCTTATCTTCCGCTTCAAATTCCTCTTCTGGGTCAGGAACATGTTCCTGGCGAGCTGCTGGGTGATGGTAGACGCCCCCTGGGCCACCCTGCCCCTCGTCAGGTCAACATAAAGAGCCCTCAATATCCCGGGAAGATAAATACCCCAGTGCTGGTAGAACTTCCTGTCCTCCAGGGCGATAAAGGCGTTTATCAGGTCTTTGGGCACCTTCCTCAGAGAAACGGAGCTCCTCCTCTCTATGTAAAACTGATAGATGGGAACGCCGTTCCGATCGAAGACCTCGGTGGCAAGCGGCGGCTTATATCTCTCTATCAACTTGAGAGAAGGCAATCCCCGCGAGAGGACAGAGACAACCCCGAACACCGCCCCCCAGAATACCAAAAAGGCAATAAAGCCCGCCAAAATCCCCTTTTTCATCTGAATAGTATAGCTTGAAAATCCCCATCATGTCAAATGAAAAAGGCCTCCCGCCTCGGAAAACAAAAAGGGCGGCCCGATCGAAGATCGGGCCGCCCCGAAGAAAATTCCTTCCGGTTTCTCTACTTGAGAACCTTGATCTCGACCCTTCTGTTCTTCCTTCTGCCCTCGAGTGTATCATTGGACGCTATAGGTTTCGTCTCACCGTATCCCTTCACCTGAAGCCTATCAGCAGATATTCCGCCCTTTTCGAGGTATTTCCTCACGGCCTCGGCCCTCTTGATCGAAAGCCTCATGTTGTAGTCCTCAGGTCCATCGGCGCTCGCGTGTCCCTCGATCACCACCTTGACAGTCGGGTACTTGGTCAGCGTCCTGATCACCTCATCGAGCATCTTGGCGTATTTAGATTTGATCCTGTAGCTGCAGCAGTCGAAATGTATCATCGGGAAAGTCAGGGTCGGAGTCGTTTTGACGAGTCCCACGTCGATGGTCCTGACCTCTTTCGCCTTCAGCGTGAATCTCTTTGTGGCGGGCTCATAACCCTCAGCTCTGACCTTCATCGTGTAGGTGCCGGGCTTCGCGGTGAAAGTATAGGTGCCATCGGAATTTGTTCTGATCTCACCGACGCCTTCAACCGAGAGCACAGCGACAACCGGCTTGCCCGTCGCCCTATCCATCACTTTGCCCTTTACTGTCGCTTTCTCCACAACTTTCTTCTTGAGAGAGTACTGGACCTGGCTGGTCTTCCCGGCTTTGACCATCACGTGCGATGTGAAGGGCTCATAGCCTGTCCTCGTCACTTCCACGGTGTAAAGGCCCGCCGGCACGTCCTCGAGGCTGAAAGCGCCCTTGAGATCACTCGTGGCTTTGAGTCCCAGTTCGGTAACTTTTATGTGGGCGTTCTCGAGAGGATTGCCAGTCTCAGCATCGGTGATGACGCCTGCAATGAGCCCCGTTGTCACCACGGGAGCTTTCTTCTCGAAGGAGAGGCCAAGGGAAACTTCATATTTAATATCCTCCCTCGGCAACATGTAATAGACGCTGTCCGCAAGCTGATCATCTACCCTTCTCTTGGAAAGATAGTAGCTTCCACCCAGGTCGAAGTTGAGAGCTCCGAGGGCAAAGTTGAGGCCGCCTCCTATCCGCAGAGGGTTTCCACCGTAGAGTTTTTTGTCCACATCCCAGACAAGCTGCGATGCGAAATTCTCGTGGCTTATCTCGAAGAAGGGATTGACCTTTCCGAGGTTGAAAAAGGCGGAGAAGCCGGCGATGGCGAGATCGGCAACTGCATTGTGGCTTTCGTCCTGATATCTGTTAAAACCGCCGAGGTTAAAGTTGAGAAGGACTTTGTCAGAGGGCTTGAGGCTGAACAGGGCGAGGAGTCCGTAATCAAGGGTACCCGTTCCAAAAGCCCTGTTTAAACCCTTGTCCTTGGCGCCGGTCGAGATGCTCAGGAACGGGAAAAAGCCGAATGCAGCCTTTTCCCCCTCCACCAGAGTAACTTTAAACCCCGCTTCGAGATCTCCTATACTGGATGCGGTGGAGTCGCCGTATTTATCATAGAGATACGGTATTCTGGCCGACAACGTTATTTTCCTCGAGAGCCCTATCGCCAGGCCGGTGTAAATATCAATAGCTGTCTTGGAGGTGGTGTCTATGTCACTGCTCAACCCGAGCATGTTGAGGTGGAAAAGGTTCACCCCCAAATATCCCTTTCCGTCCCCGAAAGCCGACATCACTCTCATTGTCCCCGGCTGGCTGTTCCACGAAGGGGCAGCTAAAAGGCCCGAGACGAGCATCAGCGTTAACGCTGCTTTCAACCCCATCTTTCAACCTCCTTTTGTTTTCGCAGATTATAATGCTGTTTTCTCGATTTGCAAGAAAACGGCACGACCCCGTTCAGTGCAAAATATTTGCCATATTGTCGAAGCGGGCCTGACTTCTGTATATCTCTTTATGTCGTAACCCTGAAAACGGCACCTTCTGTAACATCGGAGAGGGCCCTGGATTTTGCTCAGGTTTTTGCATTATGCAATTCCATATCTTAACATGCAGAGGCCGCAGCCCGTTGAGAAAAAGGTATTCCAATATTAAAGTTGCGCGTGGCAGCCCGCCGGTCTTCTGAGTATCACCTTTCTGGCTATATCCCTTTAAAGAACGCCTCCTTCTCTTGACAGAAAATCCAGGCCATGTACTTATCTATCGATCAAAATCCACAATAGTCGTGCGGTAGTATGTCAAGGAGGAGTGTTCAGGAATCATGGTTTTGTACAATAATTGGTTGATAGATGGCACCTTTGCTGAGCAGGGTGTATATCAGTCTAACGAGCTTTCTTGCCGTCAA
>JAGGUL010000079.1 GCA_021158525.1 Candidatus Hydrothermota bacterium
GCAGAGCTTCGGATCTCGGGCTGACAGATTTTCACGCTTCCTCATTGAAATCTGACAATATCTGCATTTTGGCAAATCTGAATTTCACTTTGTACTGATTACAGATTTCTGCATTGACAATCTGCCGCTATAACTTTAATATGCACTCCATGATTTTCCGTCATGGGCTTTTTGCGCTTCTCGCCGTCGTCCTTTTTGTCAATCCTTTAGCGGCAGAAAAACACAAGAAAGCTCCCACCTTCGCCCTCGAAGACCTTAAAGGCAATGAAATCGTCCTGGACAGCGTGCTATCCGGCGGCCCCGTCATAATCGATTTCTGGGCGACATGGTGTAAGTCCTGCGATAAAGCTCTTGACATGCTTCAATCGCTTTACGCCACTTATAGAGACAGCGGATTGAGTGTGCTTGCTATCACTGTGGATTCTCCGGACAAGATCTCGCGGATTAAACCTCTCGCCTCTTCCCGGAAGTGGGAATTTCCCATACTCATGGATCCCGAGAAGAAGGTAAAAACTCTATACAGAGTCATGGTGCTCCCCACGCTGTTTGTGCTGAATCGAGATGGCGAAATCGTGTACCACCATGTTGGTTACAATCCGAGAGAACGATCGAAGCTCGAGGAAGTCCTGCTTCCTCTGTTCAGGACCGCTTCGGATTCCTCCGAAGCAGAAAGTAAAGCGAGCGGAAATCCCTGAATTTCTGTCAATGCCGTCTGGAAAGAAAACCAAATTCAACTGAAAGGAGGTTTTCTATGAGAAAAGTTTTAGGTATGGTCGTGATTTTGTTGACAATAAACTCTGCCAGACTGATGGCAGCTGACCGGTATGTTCTCGCTGAGATGGTCACAAATACGGGCTGTCCATATTGTCCTCCCGCCGACAATCAGCTCGATTATCTGGGGGAGTATTTTGGGGACAGGCTCGTCGTCATCAGATACCACGCCTGGTGGCCCTCTTCGGGCGATCCCTTTTACAATGCAAATACAAGCGAAAATATTGCGAGAATCCAGTATTACAACGTGACTTACACGCCTCACTGCTTCTTCGACGGCATTGTGGATGGAACGTCCAATTACAGCACCTGGCAGATGATGATTCAGAACAGGATGAACGAGCCGAGCCCCCTCACCATCGACCTCGATGTGGATTACAACCCTCAGTCGAGGGAAGGCTCTGTTATAGCGACCATCTATAATGAAGACGACTCCACTCATAACAATGTGAAACTCCGCTTCTGCATAACGGAATCGGATATAGAATACACGGCTCCCAATGGGGAGACGGAACACAACTACGTGATGAGAGACTTCTTTCCCGACGTCAACGGAATAACCGTCGACATCCCGGCTGGTGAAACTATAGTTGACACGGCCTATTTCACCATTTCGCCATCCTGGGAGGACGGTAACTGCCAGGTCGTCGTTTTCGTTCAGAACGATGGGACCAGGGAGATCTATCAGTCAGCCTGGGCGTGGGTCAATCCCAACCCGGCCCTCGCTTTCAGCAGGTTCAGGGTGGAAGACGATAACAGCGGCGATGGCGATTATCTTCCGGAACCCGGAGAGGAAGTGAATCTCTACGTCGCATTGAAAAACACCGGGAGGGAGGATGCGACGAGCGCCAACGCGACGATCTATACCGATGACGAGTACTTCACTGTGACGACGGCCTCTGCCAGCTACGGAGCCATTCCAATAGGGGGCAGCACCGAGCCCACGACTCCATTCAGCATTCAGATCTCAAGCAGCGCTCCCTACGGATATATGGGCTGGATAAACATCGACATGGAGCTCCCCCAACGGCGTCACTTACACCGACAGTTTCCTCGTCCTGATCGATTCCACTGCAGGCTTTTTCGATGACTGTGAATCGGGGGAGCAGTTCTGGCAGCACGCAGGCTTCTCCGATTTCTGGCATCTCACGGAGTTGAGGTGCGTATCCCCCACTCACAGCTGGTACAACGGAATAGAGGAATCGAACGTCTACAACAACAACGCTAACTGCGCCCTTTATATGCCCGACTACATCCTGATAGGACGGGATGCCCTCCTGACTTTCAATCACTGGTACGCGATACAGGAGAACGCTGATTTCGCCTATCTCGAGATCGACAACGGACACGGATGGGAGGTCTACGGAACCTGGACCGGAACCAGCGACGGATGGGAGGCAGAGACCCTGGATCTCTCGGGATACGCCGGCTCACCCCTGAAAATGCGCTTCCACTTCACCTCTGACGGGTACGGTGTCGACGAGGGGTGGTACATCGACGATATCAGTTTTGGAGTGTCCACCTCGGTGGAGGAGAACCCCGGTGCGGGCAATGATAGAAAGCCAGTAACGGCGACAATAGGGGGGCGTGACCTCACGATCGCCTTTGAGCTCGACAATCCGGCCCTGCTTGACCTCTCTATCTACGATGTATCGGGAAGGCCAGTCCTCAAGAAACAGCTCCACGGAAAGGAAGGCACGAACAGGCTCCATCTCGGTGAGATGATCACGGGGAAAGGGCATTCCGGCGTTTACTTCGTCATTATAAAGAAGGGCAATGAAACCCTGCTGTCCCGGAAACTGATCCTGTTCAACCACTGATCGATGAGAATCAAAGCCTTCATTTTTCTCACCTTACTTCTCATAGTGGGGAGTTGCATAAAGAGGCCCGAGGAGGAAGAGATCCTCCCCCAGGGCGGAAATCCAGTCGTCGCCGAGTGTTTTACCAATATAGGCTGCGTCCACTGCCCTGAGGCTGAGAGCATCCTCGCGTCATACCTTCAGGAAGACACGAACCTCCTGGTCATAAACTATCACGTCGGAATACCTCTCGGAAACGATCCCTTTTACCTGGCCGACTCGGCAGAGATTAACCGGATCCTGGAATTCTACTTTCTCGAGGGACTGCAGGGAACTCCCGGAATCGTCTTCAACGGCACAATTCGATACGAGGGTGTGAGCGCCGCGCCGATCTGGCCGGAGATAATCGACTCGCTGCACGATCTGGAGCGTGCTGTCACGATGACCGGGGAAGGCGAGTACTCCCCCGATACGCGTTCCGGTTGGATAAAGGTGTATGTCTCGGGCGACATCGAGTCGGGCCTCTATCTGAAGGGGCTTCTCCTTGAATCCGACATAGAGTATCAGGCTCCAAACGGCGATACTCTCTACGACCACCTCGTGAGAGATATAATCCCCGATCCTACGGGGATACCCGTAGATAGCGAGGGGACCTACAGATTTGATTTCTCCCTTAGCGGGGAAATCGAAGCCGAAAACTCTGAGATAGCCGTTATAATTCAGGATGCATCGACGAAATTCATCGAGTGGGCGATCCGTTTCCCCATCTCCGAACTCCCCGAGCCCCAACCCGGTTATTCCTTTGAATTCCACGTGAGCGATACCCTCCTTTACGTCCCCGTCAACCTGCTCACGACGACCAGGCTGTACCTCGAGAACACGGGAACGCTCGATGACATCTATCTGATCGAGGTGATCAGGGACTCACTGGCAGACCCTCAGTGGTCCGTGAGCCTCTGCCGTGAAGTCTGCCTGCCCTATCTCACTGCCTATGATACTATTCCTGCGGGAGAAAGGGATACGAGCTATACCATCGATTTCATCCACTGGAATGAGACCGACCCGCCGGGCTTCGTCATCGTGAGAATCACGTCTCAGGGAGATACATCGCTCGTCGATTCATCAAAAATATGGGTGTATCCGCAATGATAGGCATACTCGCTCTTTTGTTAGCGGCTCAACTGAGCGTAAATGCTTCGAATTTTCTTGAACTGAGGCTCCTCAGAGATGGCCGGGAAAGGCTAATCGACGAGCTCTCCTTCGACCTCTTCTATGATAACTTCAAGGCAGGCTTCACCTTCGCGACCTATCAGCCCGAGACCCTCCTCGAGTTCCAGAGGCGCTCTGAGGTATTGAAAAAGTATATTGAATACAGAAGCGGCCCCTTGACGGCCCGGGGCGGATATTTCTATTCCACCTTCGGACACGGCCTGCTCCTTTATGCCGCCAGAGATGAAGTTCTGCAGATGGACAGGTTTGTCGACGGGGCCGATCTGAGGCTGAAACTCAGGGGAATCAAAGGGGAATTCCTCGTGGGCAAGCCGAGGGTCTTCGAAGAGTATCGCCTCCGGGAGGACTCTCTTTCACTCCTTCAGGCGGTCGACCTCGCCGCCAGCCCCTTGAGCTTCCTGAAAGTGGGTGGTTCTTTCCTCCGTGCCTCCGATTCCCTCCGATACCTGAGGAGCGACTTTCTCGCCGGAAGGACAGAACTATCGGTCGGACCTCTGAACCTGTATTTCGAATATGCCAAAAGATGGGGATACAACAGGATGCTCAAAAAGAAAAAGAACGGGGCCGCCGACTACCTCTCCCTGAGCTATTCGGGGGCCGGGCTCGGTCTGACTTTCGAGTTCCGGGATTACTGGCTCTTCGGCAAAGAATATGGAATCCCGCCCTCCCTTTCCAAAAACGGGTTCTACCTGAACTCGGCGATGGACGAGAGGGGCTTTTCGCTAAAACTCGACCTCGGGTTAATTGAGGGCTTCGACATAAATCTCCACGGATCACACCTGTTTTCCACCGAGCATTTCGGGCCCAAATCGGATCTCAAGGAACTGGGCGGTAAAGCGGACGGCTATGTAGGCCCACTGGAATACACGCTCTCGTTGTCCTATATGAATTTTGAGGGAGCAAAAGACGCCCTCGGACTTGACAGGCGCAGGGAAATCGACCCCGAGGCAACCTTGATCCTGAGGCTTTCAGACCTTTATTCTATCAGCCTCTATGGCCGCAACAGAATGAGAAAAGACGATGACAAAAAATACAGCGATATCGACGCTTATCTGACTTTCTCCCTTTTCTCCATAATTGACCTCACTCTGGCCGGCTCGAAGCGCACCGGCGACCTCGAGGGAAAGTGGGGGGGATAGAGCTTTTCCTTCATGCGGGCGGAATGCTCGATATGATCCTCACCTATGGCTCGGAGAGAGGAGATTTCGTCTGCTCGGGCGGAATATGCCGATATGAACCCGAATTCAAGGGGTTCAAGGCACAGGCAGTCATAAACTTCTAATGCTAAAAGAGGAACTGAAAAAAGAGAGAAAGAGGCGTCTTATTGCCTTCTGGGTTTCGTTCTTCCTGCCAGGTGTGGGCCAGCTCACCAGGAAGAGGATCGGCTCGGGCCTCTTTTTTATTTTAGTGACCGTCCTTTCGCTTCTATTTCTGAAGCGAATCTGGAAGGGCTGGAGCCCGGCAGTCATAAGCCTCTTCATAGGTTACTCTCTTCTGTGGGTATTGAACCTCCTGGACGCTTACAAAGGGCCTGTATATCACAAACCGCCCTGCAGGAGGGCCTGCCCTGCAGACATCGACGTTCCCGGCTACACAGAACTGATCCGCCGGGACAGATACTCTGAGGCCCTGGAGCTGATAGCTTTGAAGGCTCCTCTGCCAGGTGTCCTCGGCTACGTCTGTCTGGCCCCCTGCGAAGAGAAATGCTCGAGGACGGGAATGGAGGGCAGCGTCCTGATTCGCCACCTCAAGCTGAAAGCGGCCGTCAAGGGCGAGCTCACCTTCGAAGTCACTCAGCAAAAGAAGCATCACAGGGTGGCTGTAATCGGGAGCGGACCCGCAGGCCTGACCGCAGCCCATTACCTTGCCGAGAAAGGCTATAAAGTCACTATCTTCGAGAGACAGGAGAAACTGGGGGGAATGTTGCGTTACGGGATACCATCCTACCGACTTCCCAGGGAGATGCTCGATCTGGAGATCGACAGGATAACGAAGGACAGGATCGAGGTGAAAACCGGCGTGAAAATCGGGGAGGACATCTCTTACGCCGAGCTGGAAAAGAATTTCGATGCCGTCATAGCGGCTCCCGGCGATGCCCTCTCCAGGATGCTGAACTTAGAGGGGATAGATCTCAAGGGAGTACACTACGCCCTCGAATTCCTCGAAAAAGCCAATCGCGGCGAGAAAGTTCCGATAGGCGAGAAGGTGGTCGTCATAGGAGGCGGCAACGTGGCCGTGGACTGCGCCAAAACCTCGTTGAGGCTGGGGGCCCGTTCCGTGAAGATGGTGGCGCTCGAGACGCGCGACCTGTCTTCCCCCGACAGGCTACCCGCCAGCGACAGGGAAATAGAGGAAGTGGAAGAAGAGGGAGTCGAGATACTGGGGTCCCTTGGGCCCAGAAAAATCGTAGGCGAAAACGGCCGGGTAAAGGCCCTCGAGACCATCAAGTGCACCCGCGTTTACGACGAGAAGGGAAGATTTGCGCCTCAGTTCGACGACAAAGCCGAGACACCTGTCATCGAGGCGGATTCTATAATAATCGCCATTGGTCAGAAACCCGACATCTCCTTCCTGCCGGAGGACGTGAGATTTCTGAAGAACTTCAAAACCACGAGAAAAGGCCTCTTTTTCGTTCCAGGGTCCCTGATGGTGGCTGAAGCCATAGGCAGGGGCAGGAAGGCAGCTGAACAGGTCGACAGGTATTTCAAATCTCCCCTGAGGCGATTTCTGGACCAGCTCTTTTCCTTCGAACTCTACATCAAACCCGCCAGGCTCGGACGACCCGAGCCGGCCGATCCCGCCGCGGTCAGGAAAGAAAATCCGGAGGAGAGGATCAAAGATTTCAGGACGATAGAAAAGCCTTTAAGTGACGAGGAGGCTAAGAACGAAGCCCGTAGATGTTTACAGTGTCCTTTCCGATTTCGGGTCTGAGCATATCGAGGGGCGTTGAAAACCTTATCGCCCCCTGAGGACAGGCCGACTGGCACTTTCCGCACCTTATGCAATCAAGATCCGATGCGTTCTCATAAATCCTGATCTCCATGGGGCACACATTGTAGCAGATATCGCATTTAGTGCACTTGCTCTTGTCCACATACATCCTCAACACGCTCAACTTGTTGAAAATAGAGAAGATGGCTCCCACGGGACACGCCACCCTGCAGAAGGGCCTTCTGGTCGAGAGAGAGAGCACGACGAAGAATATGAGTATGCCGTATTTGACGTAAAAATGGGTCGTGAGGATCTCAAGGAGGGACGAACCGAGCGACTGAACCGGATCCCAGGAGAGAAGCGGTATCCCGGCCTCGATGGTTCCGGCAGGGCAGAACTTACAGAACCATGGTTCGAGCAAAACGATGGGCAGTATTATGGCCAGGACGAGGACCACGTACTTCAGGTAGGTGAAGATCCTGGGGATCCTGAACTTATAGGAGGGTATCTTGTAGAGAAGTTCCTGGAAAAGTCCAAAGGGGCAGACCCAGCCGCATGTCGCCCTCCCCACCGATGCGCCCACGAGCCCGAAGAAACCGAGGATGTAAAAGGGAATCTGTCGAACTGCGAGGAAATGCTGGAAGCTCCCCATCGGGCAGGCGAACCTGGAAAGGGGACAGGAATAGCAATTCAACGCCGGCACGACGAATCTCTTGGTGAGGCCCTGATATATCGCCTGGCCGGTGAGAACGCCCTTGTAGTAGCTGTCAATCGCTAAAAAACTCAGTATCTGAAAAAGTCTTCTTATCCTCGCAGTCATCTATTCGATCCCGACGCAGGAAAGACAGATCATGGAGGCATTCAGCTCTGTCTCTTCGAAATCGCCGACTTTGGCCCCCTTTATTATGAGGCCAGTCGACAGAGCAACGAGCAGCGCCAGCCCCGCCACAAATAAAAATGACCTGATGCGCATGTTCTGATTTTGAAAGCAATCACCCGCCCTGTCAAGGGTTTCGCCCAGTCGTGATATAGGGCACGCTTCGGCCTCCATACAATTAAAAGACCAACTCCGGGATGTAAACAGTGTAAACAAATCATTTTGAATCAAGTTTTGCCATGAAGAATCTAAATTACAACTGCATTAACTTAAATATCATTGCATTACTAAATTACTCCCGGGGGTTCTGATTATTGCAAATAGCACCTCTACTGAATCTTCCGCTCTTTAAAGATTTTTATCTCTTATGTAATTCATCTGAGAAAAATTTAAGTTCACAAGGAATAGGAGGAGGACCGCCATAAAAAAGATATTTAGCTAGATATATCAGGTCTGCTATGGTAACATCACAATCACCATTGACATCACCCGAAAGTAATGGGGTAGGAGCAGGGCCGCCACTATAAAGATACTTAAAAAGATAAACCAAATCTGTATGATTAACCAAATTGTCTCTGTTACAATCGCCTGGAATTTCAATAAATTCATTCTTAATCCAAATAGTGTCTGTAAAAGTCCCAGTGAATCCAGAATCTACAAGAATTGTTAAATAACCGTTGTTTTGAAGCCAATCAGTAAGGATTCTATAACATGAATGCGCAGAATGGGATACTCCTCGATGTAGAAAAACTTCGTCATGCTGAGGATCTGCGATCTCAATTCCCAAATCGTATAATTTTTCTTCTCCCCAGTTATCAATTTGAATGCCAACACTTGGAATAATTTCACATAGTGTAGATTCCGCTGAATCAACTTCCAAATTTTTTAGATTATACACGATTTCGGTGCCTACATTCGAAACTATTGTGCACAAATGATAGCATTTAGCTTCAACATCAGGATTTATTAAAGCTACCGTTTTCCCATCACCCTTATAGTGTATTTTTTCTTTCTGCGAACTGTCAACGTCAAAGCGAAAACAGTGAAAAGATGTCCCTTCAGGAGTAAACAAACTAAAATAGAAAGCGCTATCTCTTATATGAGTATACTCACATAGCCAATCTTCATCTTGGAGCATGAGCGGGTAGCCAAGAATTGCAATGCAGGAGTCAAGAAAATAGTAATTTAAATATGTGGATTGATAGAAAGCTTCCTCCGCGGGATAAGCTATAATTCCGATATTTTGTCCTCCAAGATCTATATACATTTCAGGTGTAGATAAATATTCATCAACAGGCTCCATCAAGAAAAGTCCTCTCCCGGTATCCCCTCCCCATATATAGGACCAAGAATTAAGTATTGTATCTACTCTTACACGAATTGGTATATCAGATTGCACCGTATCGGGATATCCAGGGCAACAATAAACTGTATCAGTTCCAGGCCAGATATTGTCATATACCCAAATATATTTTATGTGAGAGCTATCAGGAGAGATATTTGTAGTAATCTTGACAGGATTAACAAAATGTGGAATACTTGGTGGGGAGGGCCATATACACAGTGTTCGGTGAATCTTCTGATCGCTATTCAGCATTTCAATAATTTTAGTTATCGTTTGATTCGGGGTTACGAGAATATATTGTTCAATCAAGGAGTTGATATGTTGCCATCCAAATCCATGAGTGTAGTACATATTGGCTACTTGACGCGCACATGTCATTGGACAAGAATCACCAACTGGAACATCAAAAAGTCTGTAATACCCTGGGAAAAACATCTCTAAATTTAGCAAATTATCAAAAAATAAATAGCATGAAGTAGCCATACCCAGGCATGAACCCCACCAGTTAGTAGAATCAGGATATTGGGATGGTGGATGGTTTACTAATCGGGATAGACACCACCTAAAAACAGCATATGGCCTGTAAATTACCCTTCCCGGAGGGGGATCAAAATAACATTGATCCTCGCCGAAAGCTGCAACCCAAAGAGTCCAACTTGGGAAATCAGAATTTCTTATGTTAAATATGGATGTTAAACGACGAAATTGCCTGTTGTATTCGCTGTAATTCTCCCAGCACTGATTAGGCCACATATATATGAAATAAGAATCAGGATCTGCATGAACAAAGTTGTCTAAATAATAATTAGGGAATCCCCAGCCATCTCTATTTATCTGAAACGTATAGATTGTAAAAGCACTGTCACTTGTATCTGCTGGTTCCATATCATACGCATCATAGATTCTAATCAAACAACTGTCAGAGTCATAAATCCATGGTACTTCCCAAGTGTAAGAACAACTGGATGCAGGAACTTCTGCTATAAAATCCCATGTAACACCGCAGTCAACTGAGTACTCTATTCTAACATTCCCGGGGATGTTTACAAAATTCCAAATAATATCGTGCTCAGAGCCCATGTACCAATATTCTCCTCCATTCGGCGAAATTAAAGTTAGATCTTCTGGAAGTGGCCTAAATTGTCCTATTGGAGATGATTGGCCCAAAGAGAAATTCAGTTTATAGACGCTCTTTAGCAGTTCTCCCCCCTCATCCAGAGTCTGTGTTTTAAAATGATAACCTGAGATTCCAGTTCGTGTTGACCGTTCTGAAATTGTATAAATATAACCCCAGTGTCCAATTGTGTTTGCAAAAGTCGTGGTGGAATACACTAGAAAAATGCTGAATAAAACATACCTGAGAATTTTAAAGAAATTTATCTTCATGAAATTCCTCCCTTAACAACTTACTACGGCCATTCATTGATTTTTAAGAATGCGCACACGAACATAATTCCATCGCTTGTGTTCAGGCATAACTACTGCATTGTCATCAGATGCACGATGTACAGTGATTGAACTATCAGTGAGATCATACCACTCAAGACCTACCTCATACCATACTAAATTGTATCGAAATGATGCAGTTCCAAAATTAGCTCGATGGATAGGGAAACCATTTTGGTTAGGACTACCTTCGACACAAACTATATACTTACTTATATCCCCACCTAAGTTGTGGTGAAGTACTCTTGCCTGCCCTGCAGAGATATGTACCCATCCAGAATTGTAGTCAAACTTAAATTTTATGGGGGCATTAACTCGCAAAGTATCGGAAATATAAGCTTTGCCTTCTACATCAAGATCATAGGCTGGTAAATTTTTCCCTATCCCTACCTTACCTCCGGTGTAATACAGGTCGCCGTTGTTCTTTTTTGTCCAGTCATAATCAGTGAATGCATAGGCTACACTCGTTATCCTTGTTCTGGGGAAAACCTGCCCTGGTGGTGTATTTATCGTTACTTCAAGCCAGCGATTAGCGCTGTTGAAAGTCACCTCGGGAATCTCGGCAATTGAGCCTAAAAGTACGTTGAACACACCCGAATCAACCAGAACTGAATCATGATCCTCAGACCAAAGAAGAGTTCCGTTAGTCGAATCATCGTAGATCTTAAACGTGATATCAAAAGTTCCATGTAGCGGATTCCCCTCATTGTCCGTTAGATAACCCTGGAAATTGATCATTTGAGGCACAACACTCTGAGCTGCCAATACTGCTTGCAGTGCAAGTATTATTACTCCACACATTGCGTAACTCCTCATTTGACACCTCCTCGTTTGAGCTTGCAAAACACCAAATGTACATACAAAATGCTTTTTGCGATCTCCATATAACTGTGACACTTCAATTTAAAAAGGGAAGCTGCAATCTTATTTCAGGGGAAATTTACAGGTCCTTTTGAGAAATGATAGACCAGAAATGGTGAAAAAGTAACATCCGTGGATAGCATCATTCCTGATATAGCTACTACAAAGAACCGTTTGAGAGAAATATGAAAGGTAGGAAAATACTGAACGACTGTAAATAGACCCGCGACATCGACATATCCCCTGAAATAACAATACTTTACACATTCATGCCCCCTATGATTTCTCTATAAAGCCTCCTTTACATTTTGTCAAGTCAATCACCAGAAAATCATACCCCCCTCACCCCAGCATGGAATCGAGGTAGAGCATCACGTAAAATCCGAGGAAAAAGCCAATTGTGATGGGCATCTCGTTCTTTTCGCGGCTGTATATCTCCGGTATCATCTCCTTGACCGTGACGTAGAGCATGGCGCCGCCGGCGAGCCCCATCCCGTAAGGCAGGAGCCACCCCAGGTTCTTGAAGAAAAGCGCCCCTACAACGGCCATGATCATCTCGGCCACGCCGCTCAGGACACCGAGAGCTATGGGCTTCAGCCTCTTTTTCTGGATGGCAGCGAGGGGAAGGGATACCACAGTTCCCTCCGGTATGTCCTGTATTCCGATGGCGATGGCAGTAATTATCCCCAGTTTGAGATCGAAGACCATGGTGGTCCCCACAGCGAGGCCCTCGGGCAGATTGTGGATCATGACGGCGAATATGATGAGCCAGATCATCCGCAGCTTCTCCTTGAGTTCGCGGGGCCCCTCGTAACCCTTTACCAGGTGCTCGTGGGGAATGAACCTGTCCATGCCGTGAATGAGGATGATCCCGAGGAGGATCCCGATACCGACAGGCGCAAAACTATGGGCAGCCTCTATTCCGGGGAGTATCAGACTCGTGAAACTGGCGACGATCATAACTCCCGCCGCGAAGGATATGCTCACGTCGACTCCCCAGGCAGGCATCCTGTGGACGAAGAGGGCAAGCAGTGAGCCGAGGGAGGTCATCAGCATGACAAAAACCCCCGCATAAAAGGCTGCCAGCAGGAGATGTCCCCCTGAAAGCCTGAAGAGAAATTCACCGAGAAAATCTATCATCCCATTATCTCGCCGAATCAGTTCTATGAGCCCACGACATCAGCCGGCGCAGGCTCTGAAATATTTTGCCCAGTTGATCTCCGTAGGCTGAATTCGGTTCCCGTCGGGGTCTGAGATAACGATATAACGCCCTCCCCAGGGCGTATCTTGAGGTCCTTCGAGGATCTCGACGCCCTTTTCCGATAGCTTCCTGCAGGTTTCTTCCATGTCATCAACTAAAAAATCTATGCAGGGCTCTCCTTCCCTTGGCTCTTCCAGCTTCCCCCAGGTTTTGACGCCTATCTCTACCCCTCCGCAATCAAAACCGGCATAATCCCGGAATTCATATTTTTCCTGGAGACCAAGTATGTCCCTGTAGAAATGCACTGCCCTCGCAAGGTCCTTCACGGTGAGGGTAATGTCCCAGATACGTCTTATCATTCTCTCACCTCCCCTTTCCGCGACCGGAAAATGCCTTAAGAAGGGAATCGAGCTCAGCCTCTTTGAGAAATTGAGCCCGGTATTCCCCACCTGCTTCCCCGATCCTCTCGACAAACGAACGAAGGTGGTTGATCGATCCTCTCCTGAGATTTTCATAGACCCTGGAAATGTCCGCCTTGTCAGTCTTCAAAAGCAGCTCATTGAGGTCTCTGATATCCAGTTCCTCGATCGTCGCCCCAACGATCAGGGCATCGAGAAGGGACTTCTTTCCCCTTTTGATAAGCTCATCGTGAAGCTTCGTGAACTCTGGATCGGAAAATTCCCCAACAGCTTTAGATTTCACAGGATCATCGAGGCCATAGGCATCGAGAAGCCCTTTGACCGCCGCCATGTGCCTTTCCTCGGACGAAGCGATACTCCTGAATATTGGGATCTCCCAAAGCTCGTGGAGTTTCAGGTAAACGTCTCTTGCCAGTTTTTCCTCTTCTCTCATCTTCAGAAGGCCCCTGGCTTCATCGGCCGTCAGTGTGTCAAGGGGAACTTCCTCAATGTGATCGCCGGGGTCAATTTCTGGAGGAGCTTCTTCGGTAATTGCCTCGACGTCCTCCTCGAATTCTCCCGGAACGCTCTGACACATCCCTCGATTCCCCTGAAAAAAGGCGAACAACAGGGCAAATAACAGGGCTTTTTCCCTCATCATGTTCCTCCTTCTTCGGTTAATTATAATGCCTGCACACGTTCCCCCCTCAATCGAGAACCCTGAAATGGACCGTGTCGCTTCTACCAGCCCCCATAAGAACCAGCTCATGCTCTCCCGGCGATAGCTGCCAGCGGATGGTAAAAGGAGCCCTGCTCCTGAAGATGCCCCTGCCGTCGATCATCCACTCGACCTCCCTGACGCCGTAAGGAACGAGAGCCCTGAACTCGAGGGCCTGAAAAGACCTCCTTAGAAAGGGATCGATTATGAAAACGTCGCCCTCGTCGGGATGGATTATCCTGAGGGCAAAGCTCGTATCGACTTCCTTCGCAGCCACCCGCTGTTCCTCGAGGGGTTCTCCCCTATCCGCACCGATGTACTGTCCCCAGGCCCTGAATTCCGGGGGGTAGCGGATAGCTACCCTGTCACCCTCAGGCCCATGAACCAGATAATGCCAATCACAGGTATCCTTCGGCTCAGTGCCCTTTATGAACCATTCCAATCTCTTTCCCTCACAGTGAGGTCCTGCGAGCTTACCCGATAAGGTACAGATAGTAGCCCTGACGAGACCACGGGGAACCGGAAAGGGCCGGGGCGGCTCCTTCCTGTGAAGGTACAACATCACATCTCGAAAAATCGGTCCCGCCCCCGTAATCCCTGAAACCCCGTGCATAGGTTCTCCTGAGAAATTGCCGACCCAGACTCCCACGGTGTATTTCGTCGTGTATCCCACAGTCCAGTTATCCCTGTAATCCTTTGAAGTCCCCGTTTTGACGGCACAGGGAAAGGGAAGGTCGAGGGGGCTGTTATCGCCGAAAGCCGGAGCCCTGGCCTCCCCGTCGGAGAGGATATCGGTGAGCAAAAAGGCGATCTGCCGGGAAAATACGATCTTAGAGCTATCTTCCTCCTCAGAATCAAGCGAATCACCGTCGTCAAGCAAAAAGCGAAGAGGGGTATAGACGCCTCCCATCGCGAGGGCACGGTAAGCCCTGACCAGCTCGTAGAGCCTCACCTCTCCCGCTCCAAGGGTCAGGGCGAGGCCATAGTACCCCGGCTCTTTATCGAGCGAACTGAACCCAGCTCTGTGGAGCCTCTCCAGCAGGACTTCGGGTCCAAATCTCTCGAGCACCCTGACGGCGGGCACGTTATATGAACAGGCGAGGGCCTGCCTCAACCTGACAGGACCGTGATAACTCTCGTCGTAGTTTCTCGGGGTGAAATCTCCGTATCCCGTGCTGACAAAGGAAGGATTGTCGGGAATTATAGAGGCGGGAGTCATGCCGCTCTCTAAGGCAATCCCGTACGTAAAGGGCTTCAACGCAGATCCCGGCTGCCTCAGGGCAAGCACGCCGTCCACCTGTCCATCGTGAAGGGTGTCAAAGGGGTCGGCCGATCCCACCCAGGCCAGAATTTCTCCGCTCTCGTTGTCCACGACGAGAATCGCCCCGTTGGTCACGTTTTTATCCTCAAGCGACTTCACGTATGCCCTCAATATCGACTCACAGGCCTTCTGTATCCTGAGGTCGAGGGTGGTCTTCACTTCTCCCCCGACAGCGACCTCCCTCCGTCGGATCTGTCGCAATACGTATTCGACGAAATGGGGGGCCTCGAAGTTTTTATCAGGGAGAACCAGTTCGATATCCTGGGCCATCGCCCTTCTGAAAGAGCTCTCGTCGATAAATCCCCTCTCCAGCATGAGCCTCAATATGTGTTCCTGACGCCTTTTTGCCCTGTCAAAATGGAAATAAGGGTTTAAATAAGAGGGCCCGCGCGGAATGCCCGCCAGATCACGCTGTAAAACTTATCAAGGGTTGGATTCCAGTCATAGCGCAGGTGAAAACGATAGGGTTCTATTCCCCAATCCCATTCCGAGGAGAGAAAAGAAAAATCTCCACCCTTCTTTATGAAAACCCAGAACTCCGGTGGACGCCAGCTGTTGGGCCTGTTTATACCCAGCTTCGCCCAGCCCGGTGCGCGAACGAGTCCCTCTCCGTCGCTTTCCCCGCTCCACAACGTTCTGTTGGACTTATCCCTGACCTCCACAAAGGCGCCCGAGAGAGGCCTGCCCGTCCTCAGGTCATTGACATAAACAACCATATCGGCAGGGGAATACTTCAGAGAGGCGTCCAATCCTGTAACTTGAAGAAGGGCCTTGCGATAACGTTCATTCCACTGCCCGTCCCTGTAGGGCAATTGCAGGAGCACGATGCCCGCTGAGTCGCCCTGAAGCGCGAGGTCGAGATTTAGTGGGTATCTGTATCTTCTGTTCCGGGGTAGGGAGGGAGAAATAACCGTATCAACCAGAAAGGTTACTCCGGGCGGGCTGAAGTCATTACGGAAGAAGCTCCCGATCCAGTCAAAGGCCTCCTCGGCACTGAGAAAGAGGGGTATCACCTCATCGGGATAGATGCGCGCCATCTGCAGCCTGAAAGAATTGATGTTGATGAGCTCGACGGGATATCTATGGGGCTCGTAGGACTCCACTATGCCGTGTCCGATCTTGAAAAGAAGGTCCGGCCTGAAATCCCCCGTTCTGAAGGTAAAGATCGCCCTTTTCCCCAGCCTGTTGCCGTAGACGTCGACGAGGGTCTCAGGGATCGTCACCCTGTAAAGGGTGTCGGGCAGGAGCTTTAGATCGAAGGACGGATGCGTAGAGCCCCTGTTTCTGTCAGCGGTTCTGTAATAATCGGGGATTTCAACGGGAGGATCGAACGTCAAACTCAGGGCAAGCAGGGCGGAATTGACGGGATTGGAGAAAACAAACCTTATCGGCCTGTCGGGGCTCTGTCTCTCGCCTTCACTTATAAGTTTCCCCGACTGGTCGCGGGTCTCAACCCGCTCAATGCCCCAAAATTCGAATCTGTTATAGGTCCTGAAATAAAAGGCTGCTCCCGCTCCTGGTAAGTCTCCTTCCGCCCCCTTTATTCCTTTTTTGACCTTCACCTTATAGTAGGTGCTTCTCTTTAAAGGTCTTCCCGGATAAAGCACGAAGACTCGCTTTCTCAGGTTCTCCTGTATTTCCTCCCTCGTAATTTTCCTGTAATCATGGACAAACCTCGGAAGGTGCCTTCTGGACAGATCCCACCAATACGTATATCCTCTCGAAAAATCCTGTATCCATTCCCAGTCCTCTCCCCTGGGATCGGGAGACAGGTAGCGAAGCGTGTACTTAACTGACCTCCTGCCCGATTCCAGCAGCTTGATATACCTGCCCGCCCTCGCCGAATCCATGGGCTGGTTGAAAAACAGGAAGATCGGCCGTTTTATGCCCACGAGGCTTTCCTGACCGCAGGGGATCGAGAAGATCAGCTTCGGCGCGGGAGTGCTGAAAGTCCACACATAATCCTCCCTCAACTCGTGCCCCCTCACCGACCTCACACCCGCAGGCACCCTCACCCTGAACTCCGTCGCATATGGCAATGAATCAGCCGGCTCAAAGGCCAGCATCATCGTCCCCAACCACCTCAACTTTCCCTCTATCGGCGGCTCTATCTCAAGAGGGAAACTTACCTCCCCAGTAAGGGCACTCAGCGGCACCATAGGCTCGCTGAAAACTACCAGTGCCATGTTCGCCTGCGAGAGGGACTCGATGCTCCCACGGGGAACCGCATTCAGTATCCTGAGTCCCTCCTCATCGGCTTCTCCAGCATGGAGGAGGACAACAATCCCTGTCAGAAGGAACAACAAAAACTTCCTCATAATCACCTCCCTGCTATTTGAATTATGTCTTCCGGCAAATCCTAATTCAAGTGACGGAAAGGGACCGTAAGCCCGGCTATATTGTCTGAGGTTAATTCAAGCGATATAATTTTTTCATGAGACCTTCAGCATCTGCCCTTTTCGTTCTCACCCTATTTCTGAGCTCCTGCGCCACCCTGAGCACCATAAGGCGGAGAAAACCGGAGAAAGCGATCCCCTTAGAAGCCTTGCAGGAGGCACCTGAAGGGGCCACCGTGGGCATTTATGCCGTATCGATGAGGAACGGGCGCGAGATAGCGTCCTATAACGCGGATAAGCTCCTCCTTCCAGCGTCTAACCTGAAGCTCCTCGTGCTCTATGCCGCTCTCGATCTCTTAGGCCCTGCGAAGAACTTCAGGACGGAGTTCCTTCTGGACGATTCGCTGAACCTCTACATGGTGGGTTTCGGGGACCCTTCGCTTCTCGCCTCCGACCTTTACATGATAGCCGAGAGGATAAAGGCCTTCGGAATAAACCGGATAATGGACATCCGCGTGTCGGAATCTTTTTACGACACGATCAGGTATGGGCCGGGCTGGATGTGGGATGAAGGGCCCCATCCCTATGCCGCACCGGTATCCGCATTGTCCCTGAACAGAAACGTGGTAGAAGTGTGGGTACGGAATACAGAAACGGGACCCGTCGCGGAGGTGGTGCCCGCGACCGATTTCGTGCGGGCCGCGGTCGAGGTGACACCGGCGGAGTCCCTCGATAAGGTCGAAGTGGAGAGGAGCTTCGATACGGTAAACAACATAACCCTCAGGATTCCCGAAGACGCTCTGGATTTCGAGCCCCACGTTAAGTACGTCAGCATTGAGGAGCCGGCCCTCTTCGCCGGCCACGTGCTGAAAGGTGCCCTGGAACGCTCCGGTATGGAGGTTGAGGGAAAAGTCCTGAAAGGCGATCCGCCGCCCGATGCTTCCCTCATCTATACATGGCTCTCCCCTCCCCTTTTCGAGCTCCTCTATGACATGGAAAAGTACAGCCTGAATTTCTACTCCGAGATGATCCTGAAATACATCGGCGCCGAGTTCCGGGGACCGCCGGGGACCTGGAGCAAAGGACTGTCGGTACTCAAGCAGTTCATTTACGAGAGGGGTCTCGACACGTCGGGGGTCCGCATAGCCGACGGGTCGGGCCTTTCACGCTATAACCTGTTGACTCCCCGCTTCATAGTTCAGATACTCGCCTCTGTCTATGAAAATTTCTCCATAATGCCCGAATTCCTTTCCGCGCTTCCCGTGGCGGGGAGAGATGGGACTCTGGCAATGAGGTTCCTGGACACACCGCTCGAGGATAACCTGCGCGCTAAAACCGGCACCATGACCGGTGTTTCGGCCCTCTCGGGATATATGTATACGGAAAAGGGAGACCTGCTTGCATTCTCGATCATCATCAATAACTACACCTCGGGGGGCGAGAAAGCGAAGTCCTTCGAGGAAAAGCTCCTGGAAGCGCTCTACGAGTCTGACTGATGCTGATAGATGCCGCCCTCGTGATGTTCCTCATCGCCCTCATTTTCGGGCTCATCGTCTACTTTCTCGACCGATACGAAAAAGAACCCATAACGAGCCTCCTCTTCGGCTTCATGGCCGGGATGACAGCGACTTTCCTCCTGATAATTGCAAAGAATTACATATACTTCGTCACGCCCCCTTTCGTGGGAGAACCTTTTTTCAAGGCCTTCTTCAGAGCGGCCTTCGTCGAGGAGATCCTGAAATTCCTGACCTTTTACATCCTGTTTTTCAGGGCACGGGTTTTCAACGAACCCCTCGACGGGATCATCTACATCTCCATGGTGGCCCTCGGGTTCGCCTATATGGAGAACATAGGCTACGCTCTGAAATACACCCATCCCTATTTCGCCAGGCCGGGCTATGCGAGCTCCCTCCTCTCCATTACCCTGGCACGCTCGATCCCGGGCCACCTGCTCTTCAGCTCTTTCGCAGGATACTACACGGGTATATACAAGTTCGAACTAAAAAGAAGGAGCTATCTCATTCCCCTGGGTTTAACCCTGGCAGTGATCTTCCACGGCTTTTTCGACTATTTTCTGTTTATCGGGAAAAGCGCGTTCGCCTTCTATACAGTCCTCATCAACCTGATCCTCTTCGCTTTTCTGCTGAGAAAATCATGGAAACTCTCCCGCATAATGTTCGAACTTATGTCCTCGATAGAAGTTCCTCAGGACGAAATTCAGGAGCTCGTGGAAGAGGACACCGGGGCGTCCTTCACATCCCTGCTCATAGCAGGCCCGATAATCATCGGCTATGCCCTTTTCCTTAACGCCCTCCTCTTCTTTATTTTGAGGTGAATCTGTAAGCCTTACCGTCGAGGACCACGATCACTTTGTCCCCGACAGACAGGTAGGGAGCCCACTCCGGATGCTCCTCGATAAACCTGAAGTAATCCTGGCTCCCCGTCTCGATCTCCTCGAATTTCATTCCTTCTTTGTAATCGGTATCAACGTAAAAACCGTCTTTGAACACGAAGACCTTATCGAGGACCCGTTTGAGGTCCAGTTTTTCCTCCAGCTCTCCCGAGACAGAAGCCGAGGCCCTTATCTCCGAGAGAGTCCTGGCGAGCTTGAAGGCCCGCTTTCCCGTCTCGGCCCCCAGCACGTTTCCCTCCAAGTATTCGCTGACCTCATCCGGCGCCTCTTTCACGAGAAAAGACGTATAGGGGGTTATTATGCCGTACTTCTTCCCGAGCTCAGTCACCTCATCGACAAGCTCTCTGGTCTCACCCTTCAGCCTTATCTCCGAAAGGAGATATCCGACCCAGCGCCGCGCCCACACCCTCGGCAGGAAATCCAGGTCCTGAGCTTCATCGGGGAACTCAAATTCCCTCTCTATGACCCTCTCTCGTCCCCTCTCCTCTCCGCGCAGAACAAGAGTGAACTTTCCCGGCTTTCTGTAAATACCGGAAACCAGGACCTGCGAGCCGTAAAAGAGATCGGGCAGGTTCACGGGATAGACTTTCTCCACATCGAGCCCGTCGAAATCCAGCTCGAGATCTGTAAGGGCCGGAAACTGAATCTTATCGTAGAAATTCGTCAGAACAACCTCCAGGTCCTCGTCAGGCTCGACATACTCCGGCTCAGATCTGCTCATGGCCGCAAGGGCATCGAGAAGGAGGGTGTTTACGTCGTAGCCTGTCCCGAAGACAAAAAGCCTCGCGTTTCCGAGGTTCTCCTTCACATCCTCAACGATCCTGCCGGGCATGGTCGTCCCCACAGTGGGACGGCCATCAGTGAGAAAGACAACATAGAAAGGCCTGTTTCCTTCCTCTCGCAGTGCCAGTGCTTCCCTCAGTGCATCATCGATATTCGTTCCGCCTCTGGCTTTGAGCGAATCGATAAAAGACAGGGCCCTCGCCCGGTGTACCGAATCGGCCTGAACAAGCTCAGGGCTGAATTTCCTCACATCAGACGAAAAAGCGAGAATGTCGAACCTGTCAGCGGGCGAGAGCGATCTGACGAAGTATCTGAGGGCCTTCCTCGCCTGTTCTATCTTCTTCCCGAGCATGCTGCCGGAGACGTCGAGCAGAAAAACGATGTCTTTAGGAAAGGGCTCTATTTCCTCGGGCTTGGCCCCCGGTGTGATAGTGAGCAAAAAATAACCCTCTTTGCCCTTCCTGTAGGTGAGGAGGTCCATGCCGAGCTCCTCGCCTGATTCGGAATAAAAGAGCCTGAAATCCTCCCTGGGCCTTATGTTCTGTGCCTCGTAGCTGAGGTGAGCGGTGTTTCCGCTTACGTCGATCTCCAGGTCATGGGTGGGCGAATAGACGGTCTTTATGGGATTTCTGGCCTCGATGAGCACCTCCAGCGACAGCTCCTTCATGGGATCCCTGGTCAGCGCCTCGGGCTTCAGAGGATAGGTAAAAGCGTAAAGTCCACCTTCTCTCTCAAGGACACATTCGTATTGCAGCCTAACCCTCACGTCGCCCTGAGGCTGAATGGGAAAGATCTTCGCCCTTATCAGGTCCTGGTCGTAATATTCGAGAAGGGCCGGATCTCTCCTTTTCCTCACGAGCTCGTTGTAAACCCTGCGCGCCTCTTCCTTTCCCAGGACCTCTCCCTTTATCTCTTTATCGCCGACGAAAATCGAAAATTCCGAAATAGAGGCATCGCGGGGAACAGGGAAAAGGTATTCCCCCTCGAGCTCATAGGTATATGGATTTGTGAAGACCTGATCCACCGAGACCTGGGCCACATTATCCCTGATCTTTATGAAAACGTGGTGGTATTTGACGTTCAGGTAAATGGGCCTTGGGGACGGGCCAACAGGCGGATGAGGCGGTATTATTATCCCGTCGGCAAAGAGCAGGGAAGAAAGAATTATTAACAATGGCAGCGTCTTTTTCATTTTTATCCCTCCTCTTGAGTTTAGCCTATTTTAGGCCATATTCGGCCATTTTTAAAGTGTCCAATGGAAATTCTTCATGTTCCCAAACGGTTTACCCGATGGAGTTTCTGAATTTCATTCCCTTAAATATCCCTCCGCCCTGTTAAAGAACCCGGTCTCTCATTCGATCCATGGGAAAGGAAATCCTCCAACCCCTTAGACACTTGTACGAGACATAATCAAAGATCTACCAGTGCACTCAAGCACATTGGAACCCTCTCATCTGCATAAATTTCAAGGTAAGTCACACACACTTGACAAATTAGGGACTCCAAAGTATGCTCAAAATACAAAGATTCAAGGAGGCTAAAATGTGGGGGATTATCATTCTTTTTACCTGCATGTCTGCCCTCCCCAGGAAACTATCCCCTGACCTGAGCCGAAAGATAAAATCAACCACAGAAGAACAGGTATTCCATGTCTTTATATTCCCGAAGGACCAGCCGGATTATCAGCACCTCAAAAGAGATTTTGGTGATAATAAAAAGGGCATAGCAGATTATCTCCGCGACTTTGCCGAAAGAAGTCAGAGAAACATAATCAAATTTTTGCGATCTGAAAGAGCCTGTGAGACATTGAGAAACTACTGGGTTGCGAATGTAATTGAGGCAAGCTTAACCGGGGATATGCTCCTTTCTCTGGCCGAAAGAGAGGACGTGGGTTACATCGAGGAGGTGCCAGTAGTCAGGCTGACGGATGTTTTCAGCAAAAAGACTTATGGAAAAGAACGTCCAAAAAACGTTTCATGGAACATAAGGAAAGTAAATGCGGACACCGTGTGGTCACTGGGCTACACCGGGAATGGGGTTATAGTGGGAACGATGGATACAGGAGTCGACGTTGACCATCCTGCACTTTCCGGTAAATGGAGCGGCTACTGGAAAGATTTTATATGGGGACTGTCTGAGCCATACGACGATAATGGACACGGAACCCACGTGATGGGGATAATTCTCGGGGGCGATGGACCCGGTCCCTTTCCTGACGACATCGGTGTGGCCCCTGGTGCACAGTTTGTCGCTGTGAAAGTTTTTACTAGTTCTGGAATCGGACTTCACATAATGGCTGGGATGAACTGGTATGCTTCTCTCGTCGCCGATTCTGGAGTTCCCGTCAGGGTCATCAATAACTCGTGGGGCAGCCCCTGGCCTACCAGTCTGGCTTTCTGGGATGCCATCCTAACATGGAGGAGCCTTGACATAATTCCCGTTTTTGCCATCGGAAACAGCGGGCCTGATAGCGGCACGACAGAAACTCCCGGTAACTACCCCACCGTGATAGGGGTGGGGGTGATAAATCAGAATGACACCGTTCCAGATTTCTCTTCGAGAGGGCCTGCACCGAACATGAGTCCCTGGAACAACTCCAATTTCTGGGAGCGTCCTGATTGGAATCTCACAAAACCTGACATAACCGCTCCCGGCGTTTACATATGGTCTTCCCTCCCCGGAGGCAATTATGGCGGGCTGAGCGGGACATCAATAGCAGCTCCTCATGTCACCGGAGTGATTGCCCTACTTTTATCCAAAGATCCCTTTGCCGAATACAATATACTTTACAACACGCTGCTTTACACCTGTTACAGGCCTCCACAGGTGCATAAGTTTCCGAATAACAACTACGGCTGGGGGATTGTAAATGCCCTTGACGCCATCAAAATGCTCTCTCCTGGAACTCAGTCTTTCCTCGCTCTCATGCAGGTTTCGGTCGAACATAGCAATTTAAATTCTTTCAATCCTGGAGATACTGCCGAGATAGTCGTTAGAATCACGAACTACAGCCATAATATAGCAACTAACACGATAGGGGTTCTATCCACTGACTGCGACCAATATGTGACCATAATAAACGGAACCTCCAGTTTTGGCGATGTGGAGTGGGGAGACACGGCCATCAGTGCTCCACCTTTCAAGGTCTTCGTGCACGATCATGCGCCCATAGGTATCTCTGTGCCCTTCGAGTTGCATCTTTCCTGTAATGTCACTGATACCTTCGTTTTCCACTTCAATATACCCATTGTCTTTGAATACCGGGATTACCTGGATATAGCCGCGGGTAACGCCCTTCTCACCGTCACTGACAGAGGCGCAATCGGATTTCTATCGAGCGAGCAGATTGAAGGAAACGGTTTTGTTTATCCTCTAAACGGAGAAATTTTTCTCCAATACGGGAGTTTTGCAGTTGGTAATTCTGCCGATTATGTTGCAGATGTGTGGTATAAGGATCTTACCGATGATCAGGATTGGCTTCCCACGGAGGAGCCCGATGGCAGAGTTCACTATCTTCCCGATCCCCCAAGAAATGCTGATATTGCCGCCATCGCATTCTTTGATGACTCCGGGCATCCCGATTCCCGGGGGATTACCGTGCGTCAGCTTGCTTATGCCTATGATAAACCGAATTTTTCCGATTTTGTCATTCTCGAATACAGAATAAAGAATGAAGGCACTACCATTTTTGATAATCTCTACGCTGCTCTTTTCATGTTCTTTAATATCCCCGGCAACAGCCCATACAACTATGCCAGAGTGGATTCCGGCCATAAAACGGTCTACAACTGGAATTACACAGATCATGGCGGTGTGGCCCTTCTCTATCCTGAAACCCCCGCTAATCTCAGTGTTATCAGCTATGAAGAGTTTCACTCGGGTGTCTTGTCCGATAGCCTGAAGATCAAGTATATGAACGGGACGTATCACCACGACACCTTTGGCAGTCCCGGCTACTATGCAATGGTTGTTTCGGCTGGTCCCTTCTTCCTCGCGCCGGGAGATTCTCAGAAAGTTGCCTTTGCCGTTGTTGGAGGCACCAATAGCTATCTTTATATGAGAAATGTTAACAGGGCCGACTCGGTTTACCACGACTCGAGCCTCGTGCTCGTGAAGGAGGACAATGGGTCGGAAAATCGCAAACACCTGAAGGTCCGTACTAACATATCCAAAAGTCAAGTAACTATCTCCTTCTCCCTTCCCCTGAGTGAAAAGATCGAATTGAACATTTACGATGTAACGGGCAGGAAAATAAAAGAGATACTAAATTCCAAATTGTCGCCGGGGGAATATAAATTTCACTGGGACGTCACCGACGACATGGGAAGGGCTGTGGGTTCAGGTATTTATTTCGTACGGATAAGGAGCAAATCCTTCAAAAGTACCGAAAAACTGCTGATATTGAGGTGAACTTCTCAAAAAGAACTAATAACAGAGCAAAACCGATTAAATCGCCCTTTTAAGCTATGAAATCGCCATCTTGACAGATATAAATTTCATCTTTAAATTTGCGTCAGAGGGGAGGGAAATATGGATACTGAATGTGAAAGTCCGCTTTTTAATGTTTCCCACCACAATTATTTTGGCCCACCTGAGTATCTCTTTGTTTTCCTATCAAAAAAGGAGGGGAACATGAGAAGGTATGTAGGAGTGGCCCTGCTGATATTGGCAGGGTCAGGTGCAATGAGGGCGTCTCAGGACGCCCCTGGACTACTATGGAACTACTTGTCGGACCAGGAGAGAAAGCTCTACAGCTCCTATGAGCACTTCAAAGGCCAGTACGAACTGTCGCAATCGCTTCTCCAGATAAAAGGCTTTATTCCCGGTTCACTGTACACGGTCGGGAGGGGCCCTGGCAACTATAACTTCTCCGCCATATGGGACGGCGCTGTATACCGCGACACCCTTTTCCTTGGGATTTTCGGTTTTGACCACATAGCAAAATTCACATCCGACGGCCAATTCGTCGCTTCTCTCGGCGCGAGGCCCACACTTTACTATCTCCACGGAATAGGCGTCAACGACCGGTATATATGGATCTCCCAGGGCGATGGAGGCCATCCTAAAAAGTGGATAGTTTCCCGCACTTATCCCGCCACCATAATCGATGTGGACGACTCGACGTCTTATCGTTTCATAAGGATAGCCCTGGATTCGACCGACGCTTATTGTCTTGTTCACGACTACTTCAATTCGGACCGGGGAAATCTCTATATGTTTCCCGACTCTTCCGTTGACCCCGCGGATGTCATATTCACCATCGAACACGACTTCAAGGGTGTCGATGTGGATAACCTTTTCCTGTGGCTCGTTGACGCCGACAGCCTTTACAGGTACAGCAAAAATCCCGGTAATCCCCCATCTTTCGAAGCCTCTGCCTTTATCGCCCATAATCTCATCGATGTGGTTGCCGGATATAACCGTGTCTTCGTGGCGAGAAAGGCCTCCGACGATTCGATGACTGTTTTCATAATAGACAAGAACTCCCTTGAACCCGTGAGCAGCTTCAACACAGCCTTCCTACCCGCACAATATATGACCATGGCGTCTCTCGAAATGATAGGCGATACCCTTTACGTGATGAAAAGAGTGGACAGGCGGGCCTGCGAGCACAGCTGGGCAGTGGAACGGTTTCTGATTCAAAACGACACCGCCATATCCCTGGACCAGTTCGGCGACGAGTTCCCGATGGAGACCTACGCCCCTGAGCAGACCATACTGCGTGATGGATACTGGATCTCCTCCAACTCCTACGAGTGGCTCAAGATCACGATCAGAAAACCTGACGGCAGTTTCGAAAAGCAGATAGACCTTCCCTACCACAGTGTCGGCATCGAATACGATCCCGAAAGGGGATATTTCTACCTGGGATTAACGGTGCCCGACGGATCCGGGAATCTCGCCATAGTCGATACATCTGGAAACATTATCAGCACTGCATTGAACAACAGCTCCTGGATACATAACATACACCTCTGGCATGATACGCTGTTTGTAAAGGCGTCCGCCAGCAGCTATATCCACGTGATGAATCCCGAAAATCTCGAGACTTACAGGGTTTTCTTCGTCAATCAGGGAGTTGGCTCCCCGGGAATGGACATCGCTGGCGACAGCGGGTTCATATTCGTCACTGCAAAAATAGATGGTCGTTCCGGAGTTAAGGTATTCCGCAGAGACGGAAGCTATGTCGCAGATATTGCCATTTACAACACTATGGTCCACTACTACGATGTATCAGTGGACGATAGGGTCTTCCCATGGCGTGTGTTCGTGTCCCCCAACACTTCGGGCGTTTCGCCCCTCCTGATCTGTGAAGTTAACCCGCTGACCTGGGAATGGGAATTCGTTGATTCCGTGGGAGCTCCTCTTTATAGAAGTGTCCTCTATCCCCACTGGGAATGGCTTTCTTTCACAGACACCCTCTACCTCCGTAATCCCAAAAACTTTATTATTGCCGTGGGAGAACCTGCCGGCTCCAAAGTCCTCATGGCTGATATCCACAACAGGAGAACCGTCGTTCACCCCCTCAAAGTAAATCACCGATCGGACACTCCGCTTGCCACAGCTTACCAGGGACAGCGACATCTCGTTCGGGTCCCGAATTCCGACTTCCTGCACCTCGTCTATGAGAGCCAGGGCAACATATATTACCACACCTCCCCTGACGGCGGCGTGACCTGGAATCCTCCCAAAATCATAGAAGGCGGGAAATATCCATCTCTTCTCCGGAATTTTGGAGACGGAAAGGAGACGGGAATTGTCTATGTAAAAGACGGTCAATTGAGGTATGCCCAGGTGGATCCCTATTATATTGCCTATAACACCGTGACCTTGTGGACAGAAGAGTCTGATATTGCCTTTCCCGTGGTTACAAAAGTATGGAGAGAGGACACCAGGTTTATTCATGTGGTCTATGAGGGACGGAAAAACGGAACCCTTTGCCTATCATATGCATCTTACATGATACCGATTTACCCCGATAGCCCGGTGACAATTATGCCCGGAAGACATGAACTCATAGCCTATCTGAATGAGCCCGGCTCTCATCCCTCACTCACTTCCGATATGTATCTGTTCCATCTCCATGTGGTCTGGCAGAACCAGGGAAAGATATTCTACAGCGAATATAACAATGGGGAGTGGATGCCTCCTGTTGAAATAGAAATCGTCGTATGGGGTACAGCTGAATCTCCTGATATAACTGCCTATGGCGAAAAAATCTATGTTAATTTCGTTCAGGACAGCACCTCGAATGGCATTTACGAAAGATTAGTAAGAAGAATACGCGATCTATCTGACACTCTGCCATATTGGTGGTGGGAATTCCCGGAGGATACTCTAATTTCAAGTGCGGATCTGCGCAACGCCACTCTCAGCCTTACCGGTCGCTATTCCTTCTTCGCAATGAACGAAACTCCCTGTACTCCCACACCTACATGGGAAATGTATTACTACGATTGGGCAACAGGAGATATGAAAAATATCTCTCAATCTCCCTCCATCGATTCAAAATACCCAGCGGCCTCGAGCATGGAACTCAACGACATGAGCAGATGGTATTGCATCTGGACTGAGGGCAATGCCCCGCCCTATGGGGTAATGGGCAAAAATGCAAATAACAAATCCCGCCGCCAGATACGCTCCCTCGCCGGTCCTGTAACGCTGTATCCTTTACCGGGGCCTTTTCCCCTGACAGTTGACACTTCTCTTTCCTATTATTCCGCTCGTCTCGGCGACACAATCCCTTCGCCTTTCACTCATTACAGGTCTGGATACATAAATACCTGGGATATACCGGTTGACTACGGAAATGACCATCTTATTTATATCTTTCCCAACATAGACCCGATTTATGACTATTACATCGGCGTGAAGTTCTACCAGGAGGCTGCCGACGTGAGAAATGCCCGGATTTATGCGGGCAACGAGCTACTCGGGGAGGTTAGCTACAACTACGAAACACCCAGAGTTGCGTTTTTCAGAGTCCCTCCCCAGACCTATTCAGACAGCAGCATAACGATATCCCTCGAGAATCTCGGGAGCGCCATGGTCACAGCTGCGGAAGTCAGGCTTTATCGGTTTGAGAGATGGATCTGGACTCCATGGGGCGGTCCTCTTTCATCTGAAGTCACAAGAGCGAACCAGAGTCCCTCATTCTCAATAAAACCCAGCATCTTCAGGGAGAGAACGGAGATAAGCTTCAGTTTGCCAGAGAATGAAAAAGTAGAGCTCAGCGTTTATGACGAAAGTGGTAGGAAAGTGCGAAACATACACAGCGGATTGATGTTGAAAGGTGATCACACTCTTCTCTGGGACGGAAGGGATTCTCGCGGGAAGAAAGTTGCTGGAGGAATCTATTTCTTCAGATTGAGAACCAGAAACGATGAAATCGTGGAAAAAGCGCTTTTGTTAAGATAACACAGACATTAAGGGGAGGGACTTAAGTCCCTCCCCCGAGGAGGTTTGTTTATGAGGTGGACGATTTTGATTCTATGGATCAGTTCCTTCCCCGCTTTTGCCATGCATTTCAACCTGAAATCCCAAATAAACGATGGACCGGGTGCTGGCAATCTACTTATTGGTGATACGGACGGAGATGGTAAACCAGAACTGATTTTTTATTCCTGTCTTCAGGAGTGCGGAGTAAATATCTACGAATTCGATGGTGGAACATGGGGAAATACCTATAGCATTGGCACAGGATTTTTACCTGTCTATGGCCTCGGGTTACTCGATGGCGATAGCCTCTACGATTTATGGCTCCAACACTATGATACCCTCTGCCTCTTTGAAAGCCCTACACCCTACTCTTTCCCTATACAAAAGGTTTGGACATCCCCTTATAACGGCACATATAACTTCCATTACCAGATGGACATGAAAGATATGGACAACGACGGCAAAATCGACATCGTCGACGCCGGTGAAGGCCCTTTCTCCACATACAACCTTTGTATCTATGAAAACAATGGAGATAACTCCTTCGACATCGTCTTCTATGATACAACTTTGATCGTCTGGGGTAGCAGACCCGCCCTCTGTGACTATGATGGTGACGGCAAAATGGAGATCGCCATAGGTACCCTTGAGAACCATGCCCTTTTTATCGAAAATACCGGAAATAACTCCTATGAACTCTGCTGGGAGATGCCCCTTTCATCTCTGATCGACAGCGTACCTGTGGGTTACCTTCTGGATGTCTTTGCGTGTCCCGATTCTCTCCCCGATATGGACGGTGATGGCAAGAGAGAGGTCGTCTTTCATCCAAAATCCACTTCTGCTGTGAATCCATGCCAGTGGCGCGAAGATGTTGTCATCCTGGAAGCTGACGGTGACAATAGCTACAGACTTTCATGGTATGACTCCCTCCCCGGCTACTCATGGTCTGGTAGCTGGCCACACGGACATAACCTACTGCGTTCAACTATTGCAGATATCGATGGTGATACAACGCCCGAAATACTGCTCTCTGTTGCTCATAAAGTCTACATCCTCAAAGCCACATCTAACGATAACTACCAGCTTGCTGGCGAAATATACCTCACACCCCTCGTCGGCGCACCTATGGACGAATACATGGACGAACTTTATATCACAGCTTGGGATTTAGATAACAACGGCCTCAATGAAATTATCACGGGAATAGTCTATGAAGATAATCAACACTACAGCCACAAAAAGATTCTCATTTTTGAGAAGGGCATAGACCTCCAGTGGATATACCCCAACTCCACTGACACTCTCACCGCCAACTCACACATCACACTCAAGTGGAACATCCTCGATCACTCCGCCGTGGACTCATGCTTCATCTTCCTCTCCTCCCCCTATAACCCACATAACAAACAACTCATCTTCTCAGGCTCCCCATCCGATACTTCCTTCACCTGGACAGTCCCCGACTCCCTCGGCTGGTTCAAACTCATGCTCCTCGCCACTGGACCTGGTATCCCCCCAAGAAGAGACTCCCTCTTCTCCTCACCCTTCTTCATACTCACCGACGTCAAGGAAAATCAAAACCTGCCCCTCATCCCCCACGGCCTCTCGGTAAAACCATCCAATCCTGCTTCTTTGCCCCTTTCCATCTGCTTTTATGTGGACAGGCCTGAAGATGTCAGGTTGTATGTTGTGGATGTGAGTGGGAGGGTGCTGAAGAGGTTCAGGGGGTTGAGGAGGGGTTACAATGAGGTGAGGTGGAGTGGTGAGGGAGAGGTGTGCAATGGAGTGTATTATGTGGTGCTGGAGGTTGGGGGTGAGAGGCACATCAGGAGGGTGGTGCTGGTGCAGTGACAAGGAACAATGAGAGCAGGCGGATATAAGTGTGGCAGAAAGATCCCGGAAATTCAAGGAGCCCTGCGAAAAATATAAGAAAAACTAAATCAGCACTTCGCATAGCGGGGATAGACCTCTCCGGCCCCAAAAACCTGCGAAACACAAGCGTCGCGGTCCTCGAATACGGACATACTCTGGCGCTTCTGAAGCTTCAAAAGGGATTGAACGACAACCAGATTCTTGAGTTGTTGAAGAAACTGAAAGTCAAGGTAGTCTCGATTGACGCTCCGCTCTCTCTGCCCAGTGAAGTATGGAGGCCAGAGGACATCTACCTGAGGGAGGTCCTCAAAAACCGCGGCGGCTCTCCCCGCTACGTTATGGCTCCGACGGCTACCTTTCAGATGAGATCCCTTACGGAAAGGGGAATTAAGCTCAAAAACCTTCTAGAAATGAATCGAATAAAAGTGCTCGAAACACATCCGAGGGCCTCTCTTTTGTTCCTCACGAAAGACGCCGATCTGGCCCAGAACTACAAAAACAAGGACAGAAAAAAGAGGAAAAGGGCACGGGATAGAATACTGGAGCTTCTGCGAAAACACATAGATATCGGGAACTTCGTTCTCCGCGATGATCACGATATAGATGCACTCATCTGCGCCTACGTGTCATTTCTCGCCTCATGTAGTCCTGAGAAACTTCTTCAAATAAACGAAGGCTTCTATGTGGTGGCGCCGGAGGGAACGTTCTCATGACCGCCTTCTTCGAGTAGTCGAACTATCAATTCAACTGCCCTTTGAGAAGCCCTGCCATCAAGCCCGTAAAACAGGTAATTCCTCCACTTCTCCATTTCTTCGAGCATTTCGCTATCGGGGTTAAGGGCATGCTCTATAGCCTCTCTCAACTGCTCCGGAGACTTCACGTGGGGATAAGCACCTTTTAAAAATTTCTCAGGGTCTTCGTCAAGAATAGGAGTACCGTCGTGATGGCGCAATTTCTGATGTGGAAGATCGTATATAACGCCTATTTTCCCGAGGGCAAGGAATTCGAAGATCGTGCTTGAGGCCTCGCTCACAAGAACATCGGCAGCCACAAGAAAAGGAAGTATATTGTCTTTTTCGGGAGGAACCAGAACGGCATGATCGTACTTCTTGACTGCCTTCTCGTAGATCCTGTGGTGACTGTGGGGCGCATAGCTCCCGCTCCAGCTATAGGGATGCAATTTAATTATGAGGTTGTAGTCTTTAGTGGCCTCGAGAATGTGCTCCTTCACATATTTGATACAGGAAGGCTTATGGGTCGGGGCAAAGAGGATAGTCTTCCTGGCGGGGTCAAGCCCCAGTTCTCTCAACACCTCCTCCCTTCTATATTTGCCCTGAAAAACGGGATCGAGCTTTGTATACCCCACCACATATACTTCGGATACTCCGAGCACTCCCTTTTCCAGTATCTTCCGTTTTCTGTATTCCCCCTCGACAAAAATCATGTATTTAGTGTTACTGCTCTTAGAGAGATTCCGATAGAGAACGTTTTTTATTCCCGTTCCGTGATTGATAAATACTAACAGCGTTCTGCCGTAATCTTCCGGATTTCCGAGCGTGTCCCCGGTGATGACAGCGTCAAACCCCTTTCTCGTACTGGCTATACGTCTTCCTTCTTTTCGCAACAGATCTTCAGCTTCCCTGCGCCTCGACCTCAGAAACAGAAACCTCCTCACTTTCTCATCTTCGCAGGAAAAATAGATGTCGAACCTGTCGTCATCCTTCATAACCTCATAAACAGGATCAAGGGCTGCACGGTGGTAAAGAAAGCTGAGCCGGAAAAGGACCTTTATCTTCCGCATGCCTATACTATCGGGCGGATCACCTCGTTATTCAAGGCAGGTCTTGTTATGGGCCTGTTTCTTCTTTATCATAAATCGCTGAAATGGTGAGATTCATACACACGGCTGACTGGCAAATCGGTTTTGAGGCCAGGGAAGCTGCAGAGATCGGCGATGAACTGCGGGAAGCTCGATTTGAGACAATAGAGAAAATAGCAGACGTTGCTCTCAGGGAAGGGGTGGATTTTCTGCTCATTGCGGGTGATCTGTTTGAAAGCAATCTTATCTCTCCGCAAACCGTCCACCGTGTGTTGAGCACGCTGACCCGTTTGCATCCCATCCCCGTCTTCGTTCTCCCCGGGAATCACGATCCTTATACGCCTTCATCCATTTACCAGGGCAAGGCCTGGAACCGAGCTCCTGACCACATAAAACTGCTCCTCGAACCTGTCGAAACTTCCGACTCGGTGATAATCCCCTCCCCTCTTTATCAGAAAAACTCGAGAGAAGACCCGTCGTCGAGAATCTCCTTTCCCTCCGATAAGGAGAAAATCAAAATCGCAGCTCTGCACGGCTCCCTGGCCATAGAGGGTATGTACGAGCACGACGACTTCCCCATCTCGCCCGATGTGGCCGAGAGGCTCGGAGCCGATTACGTGGCTCTCGGCCACTGGCACAGCACTTTCAGGTTAAACGACAGGGTTTATTACCCCGGAACTCCTGAACCCACTTCATTTTCTGAACGACGCAGCGGGAACGTCCTTCTTGTGGAGATAGAGGGGCCCGGCAAGCTCCCTGAGGTCAAAGAGATAGAAGTCAAAACCCTTACCTGGCAGGAAAAAAGTGCTGAGCTGCGCCCTGGCAGCGAAAAGGACATACTCGATGCCCTCCTCAGGGAAATAGAAGATATCCCGCAAAAGCGCCGAACCCTCCTGAGAATCAGGCTCACGGGCTTCGCAGACCCGGAGTTCATCAGAGATTCTGAAGTATACCTGGAACAGCTGAGAGAGGATTTCCTTTACCTCGACATCAGAAAAGAAGTGAAATTGGCACCTGAACCACAGAAACTCGAGAAAATCGCCGCAGGAAGCCTCTTAATCAAGGAGATTATGAAAGAACTGTTGAACCTGAAGGATTCACTGGAAGGACGGCGGGGAAAATCGAGCGACGAAAGCGAACGCCTCCTCGAAACGGTCAGGAAAAAGTTCGGTGATCATCCCCTGGACCTCGCGAAGGCGGCCGAGGAGGCGGTGATGCTCCTCGCGGAGCTGACACTATCCCATGATACTTAGAAAGCTAAAAGTCAGCGGAGTAGGGGTTTTCAGAGAATCCTTAGAGCTATCGGGATTCAATGACGGCATAAACCTCATCGTCGGGCCCAACGAGATAGGAAAATCCACTCTGATCAGGGCCCTGAAATGTGCCCTTTTTTACAAGTACAGCTCCAGGGACAGGGAGATAAAAAGCCTTCAGCCTTGGGGAACCATGCTTGCTCCCCGAATAGAAGTTGAATTCGAAGCGAAGGGAGCCCTGTACCGTCTGGAGAAAAAGTTCCTTGAGACGCCCTTCTCCGTCCTCTACAAATTCGAAAACGGCAAATTCCAGAAATTCGCCGAACTCGACAGAGCCGATGATTTCGTGCAGGAGCTTCTCCTCGTTCCAAGAAGGCCCAAAAAAGAAACCCGCCTCGGAATCGCGAGGTTGCTCTGGGTGGATCAGGGCGGCGATCACTTAAAACTGGAAAGCCTGCCCCTCGAACTGGAGGAAAAGATAAGGGCGATACTCGGAAGCTCAGGAATAACTGAATTTGAGGGCAGGTTCCTCAAAAAATTAAAGGAAACTTACGGTGAGATTTTCACCGAAAGAGGACGCTTTATCACGGGGCAGAAAGCCCCGGACGTCATAAAGCTCAGGGATGAAATTGAGCAACTGAGGACCAGACTTAACAACATTAATGCCCTCATCGATTCCGTTGAGCAAAAGGCCGAAAGGATCGAGTTCGAGAGGAAAAATATCGAAAAATTGCACAGGGACTTGGAGGAAAGGGGCAAAAAAATCAAGAAACTACGAGAAGAATACGAGATATACAAAAAACTCAAAAATGATTTTGCCAGAAAGAAAGAAACGGAACAGACACTGAGAATCAAATTTGAAAACCACAACAAAAATCTCAACAGGCTGAAAGAACTGCGCGAGCTGAAAGAGAAAAAGAAGGAAAAACTTGGGAAACTGAAAAAGCGTCTTGAAGAGCTGGACAAAATCGCCGTCGAATATAACAAAAAGGCCCATGAGCTTAAGACGCGGCTCGAAGCACTGCAAAAGGAGATCGAAGCAAAAAGGGCAGAACTGGAAAAAACAGAAAAAACTCAGAAAGCAGCGGAACTTGTCGATAAAATCAGGGCTCTCGAGAAGAAAATCTCGGCTCTGAAGGAGTTAGAAGATAAAATAACCCGCGCGAAAGAAGCTCTGCAATCCATCAAAGCACCCCCCGAGGACGAATTGAAGAAGGCACGCCGATTGAACACCCAGCTGATAACGCTCAAAAGCAAAGGGAAATCTGCCGGATTTAACTTCAAAATCAGAGCCCTGGCTCCTTTCAAGACGGAAATAAACAAGGATTCGGAAAATATAGTTCAGGACATCCTGAGCGGCACTGAGGTGAGCTACGACGTCCTGGAGAAAATTCAGATGAAAATACCGGGGCTCTTGCAACTCGAGGTGAGAAGCAAGTCACCCGAATCGCGAAAACTGAAGGAATCCATCGAGAAAGCAGAGGCGGAACTTAAAAAAATATTCGAAAAGTATAGCTGTGAGAGCATAGCTGAACTGGAGGAGAGAAGCAGGGAAAAGCTCGAGAAGGAAAGCGAACTCAGGAGCTTCTTATCGAACAGGAACTTCCTGGCAGGGGGAGAGAAGATCGAGGACTTCGAAAAGAGGCGCGCCGAAAATGAAAAAAAATTAGAAAAGCTGCTCGAAGAATTGGGAATGGAAAAAAGCGAGCTCAAGCCCCCGGCCGCGGCCGAGGCAATAAAAACGGGCCTTTTGAAGCTAAAAGATGAGTTCGAAAAGACGAGGGTTGAGATCAAAAAGGTTGAAGAATTCATGGAAAAAACCGAGGCAGAAAAAACTGAGCTCAATAAAACTGCAGTGAGACTCCACACTGAACTGAAATCCGCTGAAAGCGAGACAAAGAGGATCCTGGAGGAATATGGCGACGAAGAAAAACTCAAAAATGCCTGGAGAAACTCCAAAACCGAACTCGAGATGATCGGGGAGGAACTTAAAGAACTCGAGACCAGGCTGAAGAAATTTCCTCCCGATATGGATTTGACAATAGAAAGGGAAGAAAAGCAGCTTCAGGCTCTGGATGGAGACATCAGAAGGAGAGAAACAGAACTCAACAGGCTCGAGGGTTCGCTGGAGGAGCTCCTTTCGGGGGATCTGTATGGTGAAAAAGCAAAGCTCTCCGAAAAGATAAGAACCCTTGAAAACCTCTACCGAGCCAAACTCAACAGGTCTATCGGCGTCTATCTCCTCTACAGCTTATCGGAAGCTGTGAAAGACCGCATGTTCAACACACTGATAACCCCCATAGCTCTGATGGTCAGGGATTTTATAAATCGCGTTACAGGCAGAGATAGAGAGGTCGAGCTGTCCAAAGGCCTTCAGGTAAGCTCAATAACGGAAGGAGGACAACCCCACAATGTTGATGAATACTCAACGGGCACTGTGGAACAGCTCTCGCTACTTGTCAGAATAGCGCTGGGACTGCAACTGGCGAACTGGGAGAGACAGCTTATCGTGCTTGATGATGTGCTTGCTTACACGGACAGCGAGAGGAGGAAAAGGATCTTCAGGATCCTCGAGGAAATCAGTGAGAAATTGCAGGTTATCATCCTGACAGCACATCCGGAACGGTATTCCGAGCTCGATTACGGAAAAGCCTTTGACCTCTCCGTTCTGTTGACAGCTTCTGACGGAACGGGTATCTAAGTATAAGCTCATGGGTAGACTTGTAATTGGAATAGCAGGCGGATCGGGATCGGGAAAAACCACGGTCGCCAGCAGGATAATCTCGGCGGTGGGGGAAGAAAGAGTTACTTACATACAGCACGATTCCTATTACAAAGACAGGAGCAACATACCGCTGGAAGAAAGGGAGAAAATCAACTACGACCACCCAGATGCCCTCGAAACCTCGCTTCTCGTGAGACATTTGCACAAATTACTTGAGGGGAGCCCGGTAGAAATACCGATATATGATTTCATCACCCACACGAGAAAACCAGTCGGCAACATAGTATATCCAAGAGACGTCATAATCGTTGAGGGAATTCTCATCTTCGTGGAGAAGGAGCTCAGAGAGCTTTTTGACATAAAGCTCTATGTGGATACCGATCCAGATATAAGATTCATCCGAAGGTTAAAGCGCGACATAGAGGAGAGGGGAAGAACCATTGATTCCGTTATAAAACAATACCTTGAAACTGTCAGGCCGATGCACATCGAGTTCGTCGAACCCACAAAGAGGTTCGCAGACGTCATAATACCCGAAGGTGGATACAACCAGGTTGCCATAAATATGGTCATCTCAACGATTTTACAAAAGCTTTAAATTTGAGAAACTTTCTCAAATAAATTCTTAACACAAAAAACTGTGAGCAATTGTTACACCTCGACGAAGTGAATTTTCGGGTTTTTTTGCTCCAGAAGCCATTTTCCGCGGGGCAAGTCCTTTTACTTCTGAAAGTTACATAAGTATTGACATAATCCCCACAGTGTTTTATAAAGTGAAAGAATTTGAATAACTTAGGATTCCAAAGGGGAGGTTAATATGCCAAAAAGACTGACATGGAAAGTTAAGCCGGAAGACATATATGAATTCAAGCTGGTCTCGGATCCACAGATGTCTCCTGATGGTAAGGAGATAGCCTTCGTTGTCACGGAGGTAAAACCTGCCAAAGAGAAGGGCAAGAAAAAGTACGAGTCCCATATCTGGCTGATGAACGTCGAAACGAAGGAAGCAAGGCAGTTGACTTTCGGCAAGGGCAGCGATATCAACCCGAGATGGTCACCTGACGGCAAACATCTTCTGTTTCTCTCCAACAGGGACGACGAAAAGAAGGGAATGCAGCTCTACGTTATCCCCAGATACGGAGGGGAAGCCCGCAGAATGACCGACATAGAGGGAGGAGTATCCGATCCCCAATGGGCTCCCAAAGGAAGAAGAGTCCTGTTCCTCGCATCTCCGCCTTCCAAGGAAAAGGAGAAAACAGACGTTAAGGTCATCAGGAGGATTTTCTACAAGTTAGATGGGGCCGGATTCATACATGAGAAGAGAAGGCACCTTTTCGTCCTCACTTTTGAAGGCGCAAGGCCTAAACAGCTTACCTCAGGAGACTTCGATGTATCCGATCCGGCATGGTCACCCGACGGCACGGAGATAGCTTTCATAGCGAACATGAGCGAGAACACAGACTACGAGGTAAGAAAGGACCTCTACGTGATCTCCAAAATGGGAGGCAAGCCCCGTAAGCTTTACTCAGGCAAAGGTCCTCTCGCCAACCCAACCTATTCTCCCGACGGTAAATATATCGCTTTCCTCGGCCAAGATATGGAGAAGGGATTTGCCACGAATACTAATGTCTGGCTGATCACGAGCGACACTGGCAGACCCCGAAACCTGACGAAAAATTACGGGATCAGTGCTGTATCTGTGGTCCTCGGCGATGCAAGGGGACCGGGTGGAAATCCCTATCCTATATGGGGCAGAGCAGGCAAGTACATATACTTCCTCGCTACGAAGGGCGGCTCGACCCATATTTTCAGGGTCGACAAAAAGGGGAAATCTTTCGCCCAGGTCACCGAAGGCGAGTTCTCCGTCGACAGTTTCTCCCTTTCGAGAAGGGCATCGAAAATAGTGTATCTGAGAACATCGGCGGTCAATCTACCGGATGTGTATCTGCTGAACGATGAAGGTGAAGACATTCAGCTTACAAACTTCGGGACCGATCTGACGGATTACAGATATCTGTCCAAACCCGAGAGATTCACCTTCAAAGCTTCTGACGGCAAGGAGATCGAGGGCTGGATCATGAAACCTGTCGATTTCAAAAAGGGAGAAAAATATCCGGCTATTCTCGAGATCCACGGAGGTCCGAGAGCGGCTTACGGCTATGCCTTCATGCACGAGTTCCAGCTTCTTGCTACCCGTGGCTACGTGGTCTTCTACATAAATCCCAGGGGAAGCGCCGGCTACGGCGAGGATTTCGCCTATGCCATCGTGAAAAACTATGGTGACAGGGATTACAAAGACCTGATGGAAGCCGTTGAGTACGTGAAAACCCACTTTGATTTTGTGGATCCGGACAGGCTCGGGGTCACTGGCGGATCTTATGGAGGCTACATGACCAACTGGATCGTCACCCACACCGATATATTCAAGGCAGCCGTCACACAGCGATCCATAAGCAATTTCTATTCTTTCTTCGGAACTTCAGACATAGGCTACATCTTCGGGAAGGAAGAGCTCGGAGGAGAACCCTGGAAGAGGCCTAGGGCCTTCCTGAAAAAATCTCCCATCTCTTATGTTGAGAATGTCAAAACCCCGCTGCTGATAATTCACTCGGAGAACGACTACAGATGCCCGATGGAACAGGCAGAACAGTTCTACGTGGCGCTGAAATATCTCAAGAAGGAGGTTGAATTAGTGCGTTTCCCCGATGAGGGGCACAACTTATCCAGAAACGGGCAGCCTCATCACCGGGTTGAAAGGCTAAATCACATACTCAGGTGGTTTGACACTTACCTTAAAGGCAAGGGCTCAAAGAAGTGATCTGACGAGCCCTCCATCCACCTGAATCGTCGTACCCGTTATGTAGCTTGCCCGCTCGGAAGCCAGAAAAGCTACGAGTGCTGCCAGCTCTTCCGGTTCGGCGAGACGCCCGAGGGGTACGTCTGCGGCCATTTCCTTGAGGGCTTCATCCTCGGATATGCCCTTCTGTGCCGCTCGACTTCTCGCCAGTTGAACCATCCTCTCGGTGCGTGTGAGCCCAGGAGCAACGCAGTTTACGAGAATGTTATAGGGAGCCAGTTCCCTCGACAGGGTCTTAAAAAGACCCACTACGGCGCTCCTTATCGCGTTGCTGAGTATCAAATTGTCCAGCGGCTGCTTCACCGAAACGGAAGTCAGGCCGATTATCCTCCCCCACTTCTTTTCTTTCATATGGGATAGAACGCCTTTTATGAAACGCTGAGCCGAGAGGAAGGTCAGATTAAAGGCCTTAAGCCAGTCCTCATCATTGAAGTCCTCGAAGGTACCCGGAGGTGGTCCGCCGGCATTGGTCACCAGTATGTCGATAGATCCGTAGACATCCAGGGCCTTCTTGATCAGGTTATCGATGTCCTCTTTTACGGTTAAATCTGCTCTGAAAGCCTGAACTTCAGCGCCGAGAGCACGGATCTCCTCCGCTGCTCTGCTCAGGTTCTCCGGTTTTCTTGAGGTTATGATAACCCGAGCTCCCTCCCGAGCGAGCTCGAGAGCTATTGCTTTCCCGAGCCCCTTCGAGGAGGCCGCAACGAGGGCACTTTTCCCCTTAATTCCCAGGTCCATTCCTTCCCTCCATTTCTCTCTTATAGGCTTCCTCCCTCAAAAGGTTTCTGTAAGAAGGGCTCTCGAAAGTATAGGAAAACCTGGAAGGCACGTCATACCTGCCCTCGATTATAGCGACCACGTCTTCCGTAAAGACCAGCTCCTCATCGGTGGGAATAACGAAAACCTTCACCGGTGAGTCATCGGTCGAGATCAGGAATTCCTTGTTTCTGCTCACGGCCTTTCTGTTCCTCTCCTTATCGAGACGTATGCCCAGATTTTCCAGGTTCTCGAGGGCCATCTCCCTGATCTGCCAGGCCATCTCTCCAACTCCGGCCGTAAACACCACTGCATCGACCCTGCCGAGAGCCGCCATATACGCACCTATGTACTTCTTGATCCTGTAGCTCTCCATCTTCAGGGCGAGTTTCGCTCGCTCATCGCCTTCCTCAGCGGCTTTTATGACATCTCGCCTGTCTGTGTATTTGCCGGTGATTCCGAGGACACCGCTCTTCTTGTTGAGCACGTTGACAACCTGCTGAGCAGTTATTCCCTCTCTCTTCATTATGTAAGGTATGATGGCGGGATCCAGATCGCCCGATCTTGTCCCCATAATGAGGCCCTCGAGGGGGGTAAACCCCATGCTGTGATCGTAGGACTGGCCGTTCTTTATGGCGGTGATGCTGGCGCCGTTTCCTATGTGGCAGGTAATGAGGTTGACTTCAGAGGGTTTCTTCCCGAGCAGCGCCGCGGCTCTCCTCGAGACATAAAGGTGAGATGTGCCGTGAAACCCGTAGCGCCTGACTTTGTGTCTCTCGTACCACTCGTAGGGCACCGCGTAAAGGTAAACGTGGGAGGGCATGGTCTGATGAAAGGCCGTATCCATCACCGCGACGTGGGGGATATCGGGCAGAACCTTCATGGCTGCCTCTATTCCCATGACGTTTGCCGGGTTGTGGAGGGGAGCCAGAATGGCGAGCTCCTTGAAGGTTTCGATGGCTTTCTGATCTATGAGAACCGACTTGGTAAAGACCTCACCGCCGTGAACCACCCTGTGTCCCACCGCCTTTATCTCTCTTATGTCGCTGAGAACACCATAATCAGGATGAGTGAGTATCTCCAGAACGTGCTGAATCGCCTCAACGTGAGACAGACAATCCCGCTCTATCCTGACCGGTTCCTTTCCCCTGACTTCGTGGACTATGAAAGAATTCCCTATGGTAACTCTCTCAACGACCCCCTTGGCGAGGGGTACCCTTTTCTCCCAATCATAGACCTGATATTTAACGGAAGAACTGCCGCAATTCAGGGTCAGTATTTTCATACCCAGCCTTTCCCGGCCATTTTGGCAGCCAGAGCGATCGAGTAAAACTTGGAATCCTCCCTGTCACCCCTCGATGTCAATATGCAGGGGGCCGTCGTGCCAGCCACCACAGCGGCGAGTTCAGCACCGGCAAGCCAGGTAGCAGTCTTGAAGAAAACGTTACCCGTGACGATGTCCGGGAAAAGGACTATATCGGCGTCGCCAGCAACCTCGCTCTTCACCCCCTTTATTTTTGTGCTCTCCTTTGAAACAGCGAGATCAAAGGCGAGAGGACCGTCCACAATGGCACCCCTGATCTGTCCTCTCTCAGCCATGACCTTGATTATGGCAGCGTCAACGCTGGAAGGCATCTTGGGATTAACGGTCTCTATCGCGGAAATTATAGCGGCTTTTGGCATCTCGATGCCGAGTTCGTGGGCAACTTTTATGGTGTACTTGAGGATCTGAACCTTCTGGTTTAGATCAGGATGGATAATGACCGCCACGTCGGCGGCGATGATGAGCTTCGGGTAGGTGGGGAATTCCACAACTGTGACATGGGACAGAAGGGCGCCCTCGGGCAAGAGGCCCTGTTGCTTGTCGAGAATTGCCCGCATATAGGTAACTGTCGAAACGAGTCCCTTCATCAGCATGTCGCCTTCACCCTCCCTGACGAGTCTCACCGCTTCCTTCACTGCTTTCGAGGGATCCGGTTCGTGCGTGATCTCAAAAATTCCGGGGTCCACACCGTGCTCCTTCGCAACCCTGTAAATGTTGTCCCTGTTTCCCACGAGATGTGCCTTGATCATCCCCTCGTTGACTCCTCTGGCAACCGCCTCGATGGTGTGCGGATCTTCCCCCACAGCAACAATGAGCTTCTTGGTCTCGGCCCCTTTTACCTCCTCCACCAATTCCGAAAGTCTCCTTATCATCTTCTCATCCTCCTCTATCTGTATTCTTTGGCCACTTCCTCACCTTTCAATACTCTCAACGCTCCCAGGGCAAGCGCTTTCATCTCATCGCCCCCGGGATACACCATGATCCTGGCGATAAACCCCACTCTTTCCCTGATCATGTTCACAAATTCCTCGTCATAGGCGAGGCCACCACTTATCACAATGGCGTCCACCTCTCCCTTTAAAACGGCCGCATCGGCTCCGATTTCCTTGGCGACCTGATAGGCCATAGCCTCTTTGATAAGCTTCGCCTTTTCGTCGCCCTCTTCTATGCGCCTGTTAACTTCCCTCATATCATTTGTGCCGAGATAGGCCACCATCCCGCCCTTTCCGGCGAGCATCTTCTTGAGCTCGTCCCTGGTGTACTTCCCCGAAAGGACCATCTCAATTGTATCCCACACGGGGAGCCCCCCGGCCCTCTCGGGTGCAAAGGGCCCGTCGCCGTTCAGGGCATTGTTGACATCTACCACCCTGCCCTTTCTGTGGACCCCAACCGATATGCCGCCGCCCATGTGAACCACGATAAAATTCACGTCCTCATATTTTCGCCCAAGCTCCTCGGCGGCCGTTCTCGCGACGCACTTCTGGTTCAGGGCGTGGAAAATGCTTCTCCTCGTGATCTGCGGGAGGCCCGAGATTCTGGCCACAGGCTCCATCTCGTCGACGACGACCGGATCCACTATAAAGGCCGGAATCCCCAGGGGCCTGGCTATGGAATCGGCCAGTATGCCCCCCAGGTTCGACGCGTGCTCGCCCTGCAAACCTTTCCTGAGATCCTCGAGCATCTGCTCGTTTACCCTGTAAGTTCCGCTTTCTATGGGCTTTAAAAGCCCACCTCTTCCCACAACAGCATCGAGCTTCTTCAGGTCGTACCCGCGTTTTTCGAGCTCGTCCAGGATTATCTTCTTTCTGAATTCGTACTGATCTGTGATCCTGTGAAAAGGGGCCAGTTCCTCCGTTGAATGGGGAATGTTCACGGAGAAAACTTCCCTTTTGTCTTCGAAAAGAGCGATCTTCGTTGAAGTTGAACCCGGATTTATCACAAGAATGTTGAAGGCCATGTCACCTCCTTTAATTTTATCACAAAAAACGCTTAACGGCTTGATAGACAATCCAATTATATTTAATTTTGCTAAAATTTGCAAGAAAAGAGAGCCTTTGAGCTCTACCTCCCGTAAGAGCACATATGCAGAAGAGCTCATAAACTCTCGGCCAGAAGCGGTACCCCTATCAATTGTATCCGCCTTTTTCCGTATCGCTCTCCATCTGCCTCATCTATAAAATTGGGGCTAAATTCCCCAAAGGAAAATAAAGAGCCAAACGGTATAACGGCCGAAAAACACTGGCAGGGCAAGCTCTGATTGACTGATGGAGCATCTCTACTGCAAAATAAAAAGATGGAAGCGAGGGAGCATGTCAAAAAATACCTGGATGAGGTCGATTTTGATTTTCATCTTGTGGACAGAAACTGGCTGAGGGAGAGGCTCGGAAAAGTTTACCTGGCCGATGTGAGAATGCCCAGCGATTTCTCAGAATGTCACATACCCGGAGCTACTAACATACCTCTAAAAAAGCTTGCAAGATATGTAGAGAAATTTCCCCGGGAAAAAGACATAGTCTTCTATTGCACTTCGGGAGCCATGTCAGCTCAGGCCGTAGTCCTGATGAGGCTCATGGGGTACAGGGCTTACGCGCTTCTGGAGGGCATAAAGGGCTGGAAGGCGGCGGGGTTTCCCGTCGAAGGTGAGAGACGGACTCCGGGGTGAGACACGATGGATAACGAGATACAGGGAATCGATCCCGATGAGAGGTTTATGAGGATAGCCCTCGGACTCGCCGAGCTCGGAAGGGGATTCACGGCTCCCAACCCGATGGTGGGTGCAGTTATAGTCAGGAAGGGCAGGATAGTCGGAGCCGGGTACCACAAAAAGGCCGGAGAGCCCCACGCTGAGATCCGCGCCATGGAAGATGCCGGGTGGGATGTCAAAGGCGCCACCATGTACGTGACTCTTGAACCCTGCGTGCACTATGGCAGGACGCCGCCCTGTACCGACAGGATAATAAAGGAAGGGATAAAAAGGGTCGTCATCGCCGTCCTCGATCCGAATCCCAGGGTTCACGGAGAGGGCGTGAGAAAACTCCGCGAGGCCGGCATCGAAGTTAAAGTCGGCGTTCTGGAGAGAGAAGCCCGCGCCCTGAACGAAGCCTTTTTCAAATTCATGGAGACTGGCCTTCCCTTCGTGATCCTCAAACTCGCCGTCACCCTCGACGGGCACATAGCGGACTCATGGGGAAATTCGAAATGGATAAGCTCCGATGCAGCGAGGGCCTTCGTGCACAAGCTCAGGGGCGAAATGGACGGAATAGCGGTCGGCATAAACACAGTGCTCATGGATGACCCGATGCTCACTCCTCGAGAGGTACATCCCGCCCGGGTTCCGAGAAGATTTGTACTCGATTCAGGGCTCAAAATTCCGCTCACGTCGAAAGTTCTGGGCGTCCCACCTCCCACCGTGATCGTGTCAGGGACTAATCACGATAAAGAAAGAAAAAAAGCGCTCGAGGAAAGAGGAATAGAAGTGTGGGTCCAGGAAAGGGCAGCAGTCGACATCGAAGCTTTCCTCAGAAGAGCCGGTGAGGAAGGCATACAATCCATAATGTTCGAGGGCGGGGGGAAAGTGGCCACTTCCATAATCGGGACAGGGCTGTTCGACAAGATATACCTGTTTCTTTCGCCCAAATTGCTGGGAGGCGGCATCCCGTTTTTCAGGAAGGAACCCCCGCTCCCCGTCGATTCTCCCGTCAGCCTCGAAATCGAGACTTTCAAGAGGTTTTCCTCCGACTTACTCATGGTTTTGAGGAAAAAGGGGTGAGACTTCTTTCGAACATCGAGTTTGCATTATAATCCAGAGGCGTGGGACATCTCGTTGAAAATATCAACATCAGGATACCCGAGCTGGCGGTGCTCGTCGTATCCATGCTCCCCGTCTCTGAGCTGAGGGGCGCAATTCCTCTGGCTGTCTTTAAATTCCATTTCCCGATCTGGAAAGCATTTCTCCTGTCAGTAGCCGGCAACCTGGTGCCCATAGTGCCCATTCTCCTGTTTCTCAACAGAATCCACAGATTGCTGTACAGAACTTCCTGGGGCAAAAAACTCTTCGATAAGTTCTCGGCCAGAACGAGGAAAAGAGGGCAGATAGTGGAAAAATACGAGGCTCTCGGCCTCATAGCTTTCGTCGCAATTCCCCTTCCCGTAACGGGTGCCTGGACCGGAGCTTTCGCCGCTTTTCTCTTCGACATACCCTTCAAAAAGGCCTTTCCTGCGATAGCAATGGGTGTACTTATCGCCGGTTTTATCGTCTCTGCCTTCGTTATGGCCGGTTACATCGGCGCAGTGGCGGTGGGCGCTATACTGCTTTTCCTGGTCCTGAAAGAGGCCTATAAACGCCTCTGAAGGCCACAATCTGGAAACAGGATTTTATTGACATGGGCAAAAATTAACGGTATTATCAAGGAGTTCACTCAAAAGGGGATATAAGAGGATTTGCTGTGATGTTTCTGTCGGAACCGGAAAAAAGGAGGTAATCTTATGCCCATGAAGCTTCACTACAATTATAAGGACGTTTTCCGGGCAGCAAGACTCGGTTTCAGCGCGAAAAAAATTTGGGTACAATTTCTCGGTCTCCTTATAGGAACCGCAGTTTATTCGATTTTCACCTATCTGGGGCTCATACTCTCGGGATACACGATAAAAGAAGTCTGGACCAAATTTCACTACATTCCCATTCCCTTCGAGGAAAGCTTCACCGTTTACGGGTGGATCTTCCTGGGAATAGGGCTGTTTTTGTTCGTCGTCATCAACCTGATTTTCGGCGTTGCTGTATCAAAGATAACCTACGAACAGCTCAAAGGCGACGATTTTTACGAGGTTAAAAAAGCCCTCAGTTTTGCTTTCAAAGAGGGCCGGGCCGTCTATCTGGCCCCCATTGTCCTGATAATCCTGGTCGCCATCATTCTTCTTGGAGGCGTGATAATAGGCCTTCTGGGTAAAATCCCGTGGTTCGGGGAGCTCGTCCTGCTGCTCCTTTCCATTCCTTCTCTCTTCGCATGCGCCTTTATAGTCTACCTCTTTTTCGCCTTCGTGGTGGCCATGTATCTCTCTGCGGCCATAGTAGCGACCACGGCATCCGACACCTTCGACACCCTGTTCGAAGTTTTCTCGACGCTTAACGACCAGAATTGGAGATTTATCGGCTATGAGGCCCTGCTCTACGGCGTGAAATTCATAGCCTTTTCCATCTTCGCCTGGGCCATAGGGAGGACACTCTGGATAATACACACGGTGCTGGGTGCCTCCTGGCTCATGGGAGCAAAATACCAGGCGATCGAGAAAGGTGCACTCCACTACTTCACCTATTCCTCCTCTTTCTATTTCCTCGATCCTTACCTCAGCTTCCTCAAGCTCAGCGCTATCCTCGAGGTTCCACCGGACATGCCGACCATGCCTTTGCCGTCGGCGATTCTCGCTTTCATATTCGGGATTCTTTTCTACTTCGTGGTCTTCACCGTTCTGTCCTTCTGGGGGGCGATGCACTGGGCAGGCAACACCTTGATTTTCGTGACCCTCGAGAAGAAAAAGGATGATATAGATCTCCTGGAGATCACGGAGGAAGAAGAGCTGACGGGAGGAGGAGTAACTGCTCCAACGGAGCAGATCGAAGAGGAGAAAGCAGCCGGTGAGGAAACAAAAGGGGATGTTGAAGGGGAAAGGGAAGAAGGAGAAAAAGAAGGAGAAGGCTGATTGTCATCCTTAGGGGTTGAGATAGGGGCAAAAGAACTCAGGTTTATCCTGATCGAGGGAAACTGGATAGTAAAATCCGGAAGACGTCGTTTTACAGAGGGCGTGAGATTCCGGGATTTCCTCCTGAATCTCCAGGCCGAGCTCGGGGAAGGCGGTGCATGGGTCGTTCCCCTTCGAGGGGTTTACGGGAGACTCATGGAACCCTGGGAAGGCGAGATCTTCGCTCGGCTTCTAAAGGAAACCCTGGGCAATCTATCGTCAGACCTCATATTCAGCTATCAGCCCGTGGGCAAAAAGGTCTTCCTCGGAACAGCGTTGAAAGACGACCTCATGGGGTACTATAACCTGATAAAGGGGGCTGGTTTCCAGGTGAATTCGGTTGAGGTGCCGGTTTTCGCCGCTTTCAATGCACTCTGGTATAATTATCCCGAAAAGAGAGGCGAGTCCCTGACGATGTTCCATACAGAGGGGGACCTCCTTTACGTGCTCCAGATAGACGAGGGAACACCTGTCCTCGCCGTATCGAGGCAGATTGGCGGAGATGACAACAGGCTGCTCGAATACCTGATCGAATTGAAGGAAACTTTCCTCGAGAACAACTCCGACATCGTCGTAAGCGGAGAACTCAGCACGAAGCCATCGGTTTTCGAGGCAATTGAGGCGGAACTCGAGATACCCGTTATCGTCCTTGACCCTCTCAGGGTCTTCGAGGGGATCGACAAAGAAGAAGGCCTCGAGAGCAATACGTTGTTTGCCGCCGCTCTCGGGGCGGCGCTGAAGGGTGCACGTTATGCTTGACCTCAATTTCAAACCAGACCTGGAGAGAAAGAAAAAGGGATTTTTGAACTATGTTCCCAGCCTGGTGCTGTCGGTTTTACTGGTCATACTGCTGATCCTCTACTTCAAACAGAAAAGCGAGCTGAAATCGCTAAAGCAGGCAACCCCGATAATAACCGAGGAAGCTCCTGACACCGGGAGCACCGCCGAGAAGGAATTTAATCCTGCTCAGCTTATCCTGAGGGGCATCGTCGGCAAGGATTCTACTTTCCTCGTTCTCATGGAAGACCTTAACTCCTCCGGCTATATCTTACGGGAGGGAGACGTCCTCTCTGACTGGATCGTCCGCTATCCCGGGGGCGATTCGGTCACTCTTATCTCAATAAAGGGCAACAGGAAGTACATCTTTAAATTGGGAGGAGGCATCCGTGAAGAGACTCTTCGTTAGCTCTCTTGTCTTTCTCCTCATCTCGGGCGGCATCCTTCGCGCCGCTATCGAGGAGATCGTGGCCGAAAGGGAGGAAAACATCGTCAGGATATTTGTGAAGGGTGACTTCGATTACGAGGTGCTGAAATTACCTCCTCCTGATAAAGGGCTCGTCGTCTACATAAAAAGCCCCCTTCCTGAGAAATACAGGGGCAAAAGCTATACCTTCGGGGGTGTTAGGATCAGGGCCGAATCTACCGACGGGGAAACGAGGATCTATATGCGTTCACCCATGGATTTCGAGCCCGATCACTACAGGGCTGGCAGCTACCTCGTCGTTTCCATGACCCTGAAAGCACCCCCAAAGGCTCCGACCCCTCCGAAACCGGAGACGACGAAGACCGCACCGAAAAAGGAGGCCCAAAAACCCCTTTCGGCGAGATCTGCCACCGCTGGTACTGCCGCCAGGCCTTCCCGTAAGAGCAGGAAAGGTCCAGGGCTCTATTCGCTCAGGATAAGGGGCGCCAAGGAGGAGCTCGTCCTTCAGGCTCTCTCCATACTTGAAGGAAGACCCCTCTTCCCCAGAAATCGGGAAAGAAGGGTCTATGCAACCGCCTTAGGGCTGACTTTTGATGACGCCCTGAACCTTATAATCGGACGGTAAAGGCCACCAGCTTCGTCTCGGTCATAACCTCCATCGCGAACTTCAGGCCTTCTCTGAACATACCTGACTTCTTATATCCGCCGAAGGGCATGTAGTCCACGCGGAAATCGGTGGAGTCGTTGATCATGACCCCCCCGAACCTCAGCTCTTTCGCGGCGTAATAGGCCTTGTCGAGGTCCTGAGTAAAAATAGCGGCGTGAAGGCCGTAATCGGAATCGTTGGCTTCCCTGACCGCTTCCTCGAGATCGCTGAACGGGAAAACGACCACGACGGGACCGAAGACCTCGCCCTTCACGACCTTTGCTTCCTTGGGGACGTTCTCCAGTATGGTCGGCCAGATGAAATTGCCCTCTCTCTTTCCCCCGGTAACGAGCTTCCCTCCCATCTCCACTGCTTCCTTTATCCAGCTCTCGACCCTGTCGGCTTCGCTCGAGGTTATCATGGGACCCATGTCGGTCTTCTCGTCCATCTTGTCACCGACCTTATAGGCCTCGGTCTGCTTCACAAATTCTGACATGAACTTATCGTAGATCTTCCTGTGCACGTAGAGCCTCTGAACGCCTATGCAGTTTTGCCCTGCCGCCCAGAAAGACCCCGACACGATAGAGGGCACCGCCAGCTCCAGGTCGGCATCGTCCATGACGATGACCGCCGAGGAGGAACCGAGCTCCATCATTATCTTCTTGAGCCCCGCCTTACGGGTGATCTCCTCTCCGGCCTCCACCCCGCCCGTGAAGGTGATCACGCGAGGACGGGAATCAGTTACGAGTGCATCGCCGATGTCGCCTGATTTTCCAGTTATTATGGAAAGCGCCTCCTCGGGAATCCCTGCCTCGAGAAGAAGCTCTCCGACCTTGAGGGCAGAAAGAGGCGTCAGGTATGTGGGCTTCAGAACCACGGCATTCCCCGCTGCGATAGCCGGGCCGACCTTATGTGCCACCATGTTGAGTGGATCGTTGTAAGGTGTGATGGCCAGAACTATGCCGACAGGCTCCTTGATCCAGTAGCCCATCCTCCTGTCTCGTCTGAAATCGGCGTCAAACCTGACTATCTCGCCGCCGAGCCTTTTCGCTTCTTCGGCAGCGTAGGTCAGGGTGTTCACGGCCCTCGCCGCCTCTTTTCTCGCCTCGTTGATGGTCTTAACGCCTTCCCTCGCGATAAGGCGGGAATACTCCTCAAGGCGATCGGACAGCAATTGCGCCGTCTTCAAGAGGATCTCATAACGGTCATAAGTTGCGAGCTTCCGCATCTTCTCGGCGCCCTTTTCGGCTATGTCAAAAGCAAGCTTCACGTCCTCGGGTTTTCCCCTGGGGACCGTATCGATCACGCTGTCATCCTGGGGATCAAGAACCTCAATTACCTCGTCCTTTTCAACCCACTTTCCTCCGATCAGCATTTTCATCCTCTCTACCTCCCCTTTAGTTTCCTGTGAATGTCAAGCATATCGGTCAAAAGGGCGTAGCCGGCCTCTTTGCTGCCGGCACCTCTGCCCACCACGGTGACATCACCTATGATGTCCGTTGAAAAAACAACTGCATTCAACACGCCCTGAACGTGATAAAGGAAATCATCGGGATCTACTTCCATGGGGGCAACTTCGGCCTTCACCTTTCCACCTTCTCTCCAGGCCCTGCCCACAAGTTTCCACTTTTTGCCAGCCTTCCTGGCATTCTCCACATCCTCAATGGTGAGCCCGGTGATGCCGGTCCTGGGCACATCGTCCCTGCTGATATCGCCGCCCATAACAACGTTGGCCATGATAATTATCTTGGCCATGGCATCCCAGCCCTCCACATCGGCATCGGGCTTCGCCTCAGCGTATCCGAGCCTCTGGGCTTCCTTTAGAGCTTCTTCGTAGGATTTGCCCTTTTCCATCTCCGTGAGGATAAAGTTCGTCGTTCCGTTCAGTATGCCCCTTATCTCGCTGAACTCACAGCCAGCAAGATCTTTAAGGGCCATATTGATGACCGGAGTTCCGGAAAGCACTGTTCCTTCGAATCTGAGTTCCGCATTGTTCTGAACGGCGAGTTCCGATAGCTCGCGGTAGTACAGTGCTATCGGCCCTTTGTTTGTGGTTGCGACGTGCTTGCCCCTTTTCAGGGCTTCTTTGATGTGGGAGTATCCCGGATCGCCGGTTTCCATGTTCGTGGGGGTTATCTCGAGAAGGATGTCATAATCGGTCTCTCTGATCATGGCAAGGGAATCCGGCAGCACCTTGCCAAGGGGATCGAGCTTTTCCTTTTTGCTAACCAGGTCCAGTGCTTTTCCCAGATCTATCCCGCCTGGATCGTATACGGTGCCCCAGATCAGATCTGAAATCCCGACAACATCGAAGTCGAAATCGTAACGGGACTTCAGGAATTCCCTTTTGTCATGGAGGATCGATCCTATCCCCCTTCCGACGACTCCAAAGCCTACAATAGCTATTCTGTACTTCGTCATCGCTTTGACCTCCCTTTAAAAAAATAAGGGGGTGGCATCGCGCAGCGATGCCACCCCCAATGCCTTTGGCTGGTATTTCCTACCTTAGAATCCCTTGGCGAAGAATACGCTCCCGCCGAGCATGGCGCTGGCATTATCGTCGCCGACGAATTCTTTCTGCACGTCGCCGGGCATCCAGTAACCAACGGTGAAGCCGACAGTGAGGGCATCCCTGTAGTTGTAGCTGGCAAGGAGCCCTATTTCGTTGCCGAGTGCGCTCTTCTCGTTCTCTCCGACCTTATTCCTGGCATACATGAAGAAGTCACCCCTCAGGCTCAGAGCTCCTGCATTGATGCCGAGATGGGCATTGATCACGTTGAGGTTGATCATCATAGGATCCCAATCAGCGACGCAGGCAAAACCGTAAGGAGTAGCCATTGTGTGGGCAGGACCGAAGCCGGGCCAGCTCTTGTAGAATCCGAAGGCATAGGGAGCGTCGGTGGCGGCCACATAAACCTTGTTGTCGGTATCAGTGGGATCGTCATCGCCGGAGAACATCACATAGGCGCCTCCGAAACTCACGGGCAAGCTGGCAGGCGCGTAGTCGAGGCCGACCATGGCATGCATTCCCTTGTAATTCATATCCGTCGCTTCTTCTGTGGTGTAGTCTTTTTTGCCTCCCATCATCGTTACTTCAGCCTTGAAATTGAGGCCCTCAACCGGAGCACCCTCGGTCCTGGCACCAAACCACATGGGCTTATCCTCGGCTTCGCTGTTGTTTTGCATCCTCATGAAAAGGTATCCCTGGAGGTTCATCTTGCCTTCCATGAGGCCGAGAGTGAGGTAAGTTCCCATGAGATTGAGGTCACCGGGAATGGAATCGGCCCCGGTAGCCACAAGTTCAATACCTCCAGACTCCGCAAGCCTGTAGTAGAAGAAGTCCCAGCTTATGGGATCGAAGGCAAGATTCACCTTCGTGCCCAGGAACCCATCTTCGCCACCGTCGAACATCACAGCGCCGTCGCCGTAAAGGACGTTCTGCTTTCCGACCTTAACCGAAATGGGATAATCGAAAAGATTGTCAATCTTGAGATAGGCCTCGAGGAGCCCCACGCGAGGATCCATGTTTCCGTCGATGTCGGTTCCCCACACAGGGTGCATGCCATATTCGCCCCATGCTCCGACCTTCACGAAGGCCGACACCCCTTCTCCGAAATCGGCAAGTGCATGGATGTCCCCGTGCATATAAGTGTAGTTGTCGCCGTCGGCTATATTCTTGTTGAAGTCAGCGTTCTGCCAGAAGAAGGTGTAAGAGTAGAACAATCCTCCCCATTCCACCTCTGGCTGGGCCTGAAGGAGCGCGGCCAAGCCCAACACCAACACTACCGCCATCATTTTCTTCATATCTCATCCTCCTTTTTGTTTTCCAATTTATTCGCACGGCGTTGAGCCGCTCGATCCCTCCCGCATCCAAAACGCGCCTTTCCCAACTCCATGTCCTGCACGCTGAGGAAGAAAACGCAAAATATATCTAGCCCCCGACATGTCATTCTCTCGCTCTTTTTCAAAGCCCCACTTGGCAATCTTCAAAATTTTAAGAGCCTCTTTCAGCTTTTGTCAACACCCTGAAAGGGCTTTAACGTCCTGAAGTAAAGGGCTACCGAAAAGCGAGTCCGCCATAACGCTTTGATTTTCAAGAACTTATTTCCCCCAACCCTTGTAAATGTAATTTTAACGGCTAATAAATTCAATAGCGGCCAGATTTCACTGATTCAGCAGAGGGGCGGAAATAATACGTTGACAAAGGGCAAACTTCCAGCGATAATATTCACATAAACGCCGGAGTGGCGGAACTGGCAGACGCGGCGGATTCAAAATCCGCTGGGGGTTTCCCTGTGTGGGTTCGAGTCCCTCCTCCGGCATAGGAGAGCGAAGATGTGTGGAATTGTCGGTTATCTTGGCGATAAAGATGTGGATTCCGTTATCCTTGTGGGCCTCGAGAAGCTGGAATACAGGGGTTATGATTCAGCGGGAATCTCGGCTATCCATCGGGGGAAACTCATCACTCGAAAAAAGATGGGTAAACTGCGGGATCTCTATTCCCTGATGGATGGCAAACCCATAAAAGGCAATCTCGGCATAGGACACACGAGATGGGCAACTCACGGGAAACCGAGCGATAACAACGCTCACCCCCACACAGATTGCAAGGACGAAATAGCAGTCGCTCACAATGGCATAATCGAGAATTTTCAGGAACTTCGCAAAGAGCTTATAGAAAAAGGACACAAATTTTCCTCGGAAACTGACAGCGAAGTCATTCCCCATCTTATCGAGGAATACTACGAGGGCTCACTTCTCGAAGCAGTTCTGAAAGCAATTAAAAGGCTCAAGGGCTCCTTTGCCCTCGCCATCATATCCTCAAAAGAACCAGACAAATTAATCGGGGTCAGGAAAGACAGCCCGCTCATCCTGGGCATCGGCGATGGGGAGATGTTGCTGGCCTCCGATATACCTGCATTGCTTTCCCATACGAAGAGAATCGTCACGCTGGAAAACGGGGAGATAGCCGTCCTCACTAAAAACAGCTGGGAAATTTACGACTTTGACGGGAACAAAATCGAGAAAAAGCCCAAAGTAGTCGAGTGGGACGCTGGAATGATCGAGAAGGGCGGTTATCCCCATTTCATGCTGAAGGAGATCCACGAACAGCCCAAAGTAATCGAGGCCAATCTCTCGAAATATCTGAGGGCAAATGAATTTCTTCTTCTGAAGGACACGAACCTGAGAAGACTCCTCCTCAATAAGGGGCATATCATCATTCAGGCTGCGGGGACATCGCTTCACGCCGGCATGGTCGGCAAATATCTCCTGGAGAGACTCGCAAAGGTCAGGACTGAGACCGATTACTCCTCTGAATTTCGCTATAGAGAACCCGTTATGGACAGCGACACCCTGGTTATAGCAATCAGCCAATCGGGGGAGACTGCCGATACCCTCGCTGGCCTCCGACTCGCCAAACAGGCCGGCCTTGACGTCCTTTCGATTGTCAATGTCGTCGACAGCTCCATAGCGAGGGAGTCGGACTACGTGATATACATAAACGCCGGACCTGAAATAGGTGTGGCTTCAACGAAAGCGTACACAGCGCAGCTTTTGATACTGATACTCCTGTCGCTGGAGCTGGCCTCACTCAAAGGTTATCTGCCCGAGGACGAGGAAGAAAACATCATCAACGAGCTCAGATTTCTCCCGAGCAGGATGCGGCAGGTGCTGAAGGACGAAAGAATGATCATAGATATCGCCGAAAACTATTTCACTTCGAACAATTTTATGTTCCTCGGGAGGGGAATAAATTATCCCACTGCCCTTGAGGGCGCACTCAAGCTAAAAGAGATCTCCTATATACACGCCACGGGATATGCTGCCGGCGAGATGAAACACGGTCCGATTGCACTGGTGGACAAAGACCTTCCCGTGGTAATAGTCAACCCCAGAACCTCGGTCTACGAGAAGACTCTCAGCAACATGATGGAGGTTAAAGCCCGCGGAGGAAGGCTCATCTCTCTTATCACCGAAGGCGACAAGGAGATGCTCGAGTTCTCCGACAAGGTGATCACGATTCCACAGGTCCACGAAATCCTCACCCCCATATTATCGGTCATCCCCTTGCAGCTTCTCGCCTATCACATAGCCGTCCTCAGGGGCTGCGATGTCGATAAACCTCGTAATCTCGCAAAAAGCGTAACGGTGGAGTAAGGAAAAGATGCTCCTCAGCATGACCGGCTTCGGGAAATCTCAGGGGTCTCTTGGATCTTCTAGAGTAGACGTTGAGATAAATTCCCTTAATAGTCGCTTTCTTGACCTTTTTTTCTCCCTGCCAGAGCCCCTCGAACCCTTTGAAATCCGAATAAGGGAGAAGATCCGGAACAGGATAAAAAGGGGCAGGGTTCGTGTCAGGATATGGATGGAGAGCCTACCCTTCAGGGAAGATGATATAAGGCTTAACCTGCCTCTTCTCAAGAAACTCGTCAGCGAACTGGAAAAAGTGGAATCCGCGAAAGTAAGCCTTCACATCGATCTCGCTCAGCTCCTCAGAACGCCCGGCATCTTCGAGGGCTTCATGGCCTATACCTTTGATGAATCCGCCTGGGATCAGCTCGAACCCATCATCGACAAGGCCATCGAGGAACTGCTGAAATCGCAGAAAAAAGAGGGTAAAAAACTGGAGAAAGAGATAACGTCGAGGCTCAGCAATATCGAATCTCTCGTCGGTAAAATCGAAAAATTGAAGGACGTAGAGATCGAGAAACAGAAGGAAAAAGCCAAAGAGATCCTTGTGGAAACAGTGGAAAGCGATCCCGAGACCGATCAGAGGATATCACAGGAACTGGCCTACTGGGCCATGAAACTCGACGTCGCCGAGGAAATCGCCAGGATACGGGCGCACCTTCAGCAGTTCTGGGAGATTGTAAAGTCAAGGGAGACCCTGAAGGGTAGAAAGCTCGAGTTTCTCTGCCAGGAACTCCACAGGGAGGCTACAACTCTCTCTCAAAAAAGCTTTTCTCCCGAAGTGGTCTCTCTCACAATTGAAATGCGGGAAGAGATAGAGAGAATCCGTGAACAGGTGAGGAACGTCGTATGAATCACGAGCCCTTCCTGATCGTGGTCTCAGCCCCCTCAGGAACCGGCAAGACCACCGTGCTGAGGAAATTCATGGAGATATGCGACGGCCTTTTTTATTCTGTCTCGGCCACAACCCGAAAGATGAGGCCCGACGAGGTTAACGGCCGCGACTACATTTTTCTCGATAGGGAAGTTTTCGAATACTGGATAAAGGAGGGCAAGCTGCTCGAGTGGGCCGAAGTATACGGAGAGTACTACGGCACGCCCAGAGATCCGGTCACTGAAAACATGGAACTGGGCAGGGACGTCATAATGGACCTCGATGTGGAGGGCAAGAGAAGGCTGGAAGCGCAGTTTCCCGATCGCCTGGTCTCCGTATTTCTTTATCCTCCTGACAGGGAGACGTTACGAAAACGACTCCTGTCGAGGGGAGCCGAGGACGAGGAAAAGCTGAAAATCCGCCTGAGCAAAGCGGAGGAGGAGCTCCGCTGGGCATTTGAATACGAGTACTGGGTCGTTAACGAAGACATAGAAAAGGCCGCTTTAAGGCTGAAAAGCATCACCGAGGCCGAGAGGATGAAACGTAAGAGAGCCAGAAATATCTGGCTCCTCGACCTCATTCGGGACGATTGATTCCCCCCTTTTTACCAAGGACGTAAAGAGCTATCGCCGTGCTGGAGCTCACGTTTAGCGAGCTAACTTTCCCGTACATGGGTATAGTGAGCACGAAATCTGCTATTTTGAGCAAACTCTTCCTCACCCCGCTGCCCTCAGACCCGGCTATTAGGGCCAGAGGAAAGGCGACATCCACGCTTTCTATGTCGTCTCCGCCGGTTTCAAGGGCGGCGATCCACAGACCTTTTTCCCTGTATTTAAGGAGAAATGAGGCGAGGCCATCCCTCCTGGCTATGGGAATGTGAAAGGCTGCTCCTGCCGAGGCCCTCACCACCGCCTCGCTCAAAGGGACGCTTCTCGACTTGCTCATGATGATACCAGTGACGCCAAAAGCTTCTGCCGTCCTTATTATGTTGCCCGCGTTCTGAGGGTCCTGGATCCCGTCGAGAACCAGGACCAGGCCCCTTTCCCTCAGCGCCCTCTCGACTATACTCTCCGCCGAAACCAGCGGGACCTCTGGAATTACGGCTATAATCCCCTGGTGGTGCAGGCCACCGGAGAGGGCATCGAGCTTCGCCCTGGGCACCACCTGAACTTTAACTCCTTTCTCCTCGATCAGCTCTGCAAGCCTCCGGGGGAGGTGGGTGTTTTTCGCAACAAGTATCTTTTCCACCTCGAGGTCGCCTCTGAGGGCCTCCTCCACGCTATGTCTGCCCACCGCGAGCAACGCTAAAGTCCCTCTTCGAATTCTGCCCCGGCTTTAAGAAGTCCCTTTTTAAACTCTTTATAGGCAGCCTGATCGTACAGGACGAAGATAACCTCCTCAGGGTATTCCTGATCGTTAAATTTCGACACCTCTTCATACATTATTTCGGCAGCCCTTTGATAGGGAAATCCACCCACACCGGTGCCCAGGGCGGGGAAAGCAACGCTTTTCATTTTCATCTCCACAGCTCGCTTCATGGCGTTCCGCGTGGCTTTTCTTATCTTATCCTCGTCGGTCCTGAAGTCCATCCCCATAGTAGCCCCGTGAATCACATACTTCGCCTTGAGCTTTCCCGCTCCCGTGACGACGGCCTCTCCGATTTCTATGGGCCCCTTCTCCATCGCCTCCTTTTCTATCTCACGCCCACCCTTACGCCTTATGGCTCCCGCAACACCGCCCCCCATGATGAGCCTGTTGTTGGCGGCGTTGACGATCGCATCTACATCGAGCTCGGTTATATCGCCCTTTATCAGCCTGATCTTCATCCTCTCACCTCCCCTTGAGAGCCGACATAAGGTTCTCTCTATCGGACGGTTTTTCGAAGGGATAAAAATTCGCTCCCGGCAGGGTCTTCCTCACGAGCCCACACAACACCTTGCCGGGGCCAATCTCAATAAATCCGGTAACTCCAAGTTCCCTTGCCGAGTTGAGGGTATCGACGAACAGCACGGGACTGAGAAGCTGCTTCTTTAAATTTTCCCTGATCACATCGACATCATCGGTGGGCTTTCCCAGTGCATTGGGGATCACCGGTACGCGTGGGGAATTGAATCTGACGCCGTCCAGCACCTTCTCGAACTCCGCAGCGGCCTCTTTCATCAGCGGGGAATGGAAGGCTGCCGACACTTTGAGCATCACGGCTTTTCTCGCGCCCATCTCTTTTGCGAGGCGAACAGCTTCCTCGAGCTCGTCCTTAGCACCCGACAGCACCACCTGCTCCGGCGAGTTGATGTTCGCGAGAACGACGTTGTCGAATTTTTCCGCGATTTCTTTCAGTTTACCGATCTCCAGGCCTATTATAGCGGCCATAGCCCCCGGCCACTTCTCGCCAGCTTTCGCCATGAGCTCACCCCTCGCCTTGACTAGCTTGAGAGCATCCTCGAACGTGAAGACAGAAGCGGCGTAAAGGGCGCTGAACTCGCCCAGGCTGTGCCCGAAAACCACGCCGGGCTCCAGATCTTTCAAAGCTTCGAGGGCCATGGCCTCGACCACGAAAAGGGCCGGCTGGGTATACCTGGTGTCGGTGAGCTTCTCCATGGGACCCTCGAAGCAGAGCTCGCGAAGGGGCAGACCTGTTATTTCTTCCGCCTTTAACATGAGCTCCCGCGCGGCCTCAAGCTCATCGTATAATTCTCTGCCCATCCCCACTTTCTGGGAGCCCTGTCCCGGAAACATAAAAGCGATCTTGCTCATCATGTCCTCCTTTTATGTCGTTTCCTTGAGAACAAATCCTTTTAGATACTCGCTCTCCCTGAACCCCAGGAGAACAGGATGATCCTTTGCCTGACCCAGCCTCTCGAGGAGGACAAAATGTCTCCTGAGGTTCATGGCGGGTACCGTGAAACTCTCCAGGAGAGCCTCCCCGGTGATATAATGGGAACAGCTGAAGGTAACTATGTACCCGCCTGGTTCGAGGAGCCTGATTGCCCTGTCATGGAGGACCTTAAATCCGTTGATCGCCTCCTCCACCTGTCCTTTTTTCCTCGCGAAGGAAGGTGGATCCAGAACGATCACATCAAACTTCATCCCTGAGAGCAACATCTCGTCTAAAAACTGAAAGGCCTCCTTTTCTATGGGCACGACTCTCTCCCTTTCGAAGGAATTGAGCGCTACGTTCTTCATGAGCAGGGAGAGAGCGCTTTTTGACCTGTCAACTGCGTAAACCCTGGAAAAACCCGCTTTCAGGAGGTGAAGGGTAAATCCTCCAGTGTAAGAAAAGATGTCCAGTGCTTTAGTTCCCTTCACAAGGGAGACAACTCTTTCCCTATTTTCCCTCTGATCGAAGTAAAAGCCGGTTTTCTGCCCGCCGGCTATGTCCACGAGATATTTGAGTCCGCTCACCTCGATCTCGAGGCTCTCGGGGATCTCGCCGTGGTGAAGGCGGTCAGCCAGAGGCAATCCCTCCTCGGCACGGAGCGAACTGTCGCCCTTCTCAAAAATAAAGGACGGGGAGAAAAGGTCCTGCAAGGCGTAGATCACGTCTTTTTTGTGGCGCTCCACGCCATAGGAAAGCACCTGAATCACAAGTCCGTCCCCGTATTTATCGACTACAAGGCCCGGAACCCCGTCGGACTCTCCGAAAAGAACGCGGAAGGAATTCTCTCCGGTATACAGAGATCGCCGCCACTCCAGCGCTTTCTCAAGCTTATTCCGCACAAAGTGATAGTCGAACTCGCGTTTCTCCCTGGAATAGAAGCGGAGGACGATCTTCGAATGGGGATTGAAAAAGGCCGATCCGAGAAACTGCCCACGTGTGGTATAGACCCCGACGCACTCGCCGGGCGAAGCTTCGCCGTCATCGACGAGGCTTTTGGCGTAGATCCAGGGGTGGAAATAGTACCATTTCTTCCCCTTTACCGTAACCCGTTTCATCGGGTGAATTCTACCGCCAGGGCACGGCCAAATTCAACCCGAGGGCGTATCGGCAGGTACGCCCTTTCAAAGTGCCACTGCTTTCTCTTACAAGTTGAATCTGCCTTCAACCGGAAATTCTTTTCCCCATCGATAGCACTATGGCTTTCATGAAAGGGAAATAGGACCTGTCAAAACAGAAATCCCTTTCTATCTCCCACGCTTCAAAAGCAAAAGTTTCCTCGTCTCCCTGAC
>JAGGUL010000106.1 GCA_021158525.1 Candidatus Hydrothermota bacterium
TATCTCCACGATGCGATCGCCCGGCCTCATGCCCGCTTTGTAAGCGGGGCCTCCTTTGAGGACTTTGCCCACCACAGGGGGGATATAGGGCACGATCCCGGGATCCTGGTCCTTCTTGAGCCTGAGGGTTACCTCCAGCGTTTCACCTCTCGAAATCGTGATCCTGTTTTCGCCCTCTTTGAGAGAGCCGAAGAACCAGCTCCAGTTTTTGAAGGGTTTCCCGTCAAGAGATATAAGGGTGTCCCGGGGCTGTATTCCCGCCTCGAAAGCGGGGCTGTCTGGTATCACCTCTCCCACAACGTTTCCAGGGAAAGTTGTAACCCCGAAGAAACCGTAAGCGAAGAGATAGACGATAAAGCCAAAAATTAGATTTGCCAGGGGGCCACCCGAAACCACAAGTAGCCTGTGGGAAACGGGCCTCCCCAGGAATTCATCGGGGCCGAACTCCTTTCCCTCCTCGGGCTCCTCGCCGGCCATCTTCACGTACCCGCCGAAGGGAATGGCCGAGAGGACGAAGTCGGTATCTCCGCTCCTCCACTTGAGGAGAACGGGTCCAAATCCTATTGAAAACTTCAGCACTTTTATGCCGAGCTTCCTCGCGGCTATGAAGTGGCCGAACTCGTGGACGAGGACCAGTATGCTAAGAAGGATGAGGGTCTCTATGACGATCATGGCTGGCAATTTTAAAGCAAAACCTCATAAAATTCAAAAATTTTCGTCCTCGGGGCCGGGCGGAGGTGCCGATCGGTTGAAATTTTGAAGAATTTCCCTGAGAATTTCAGCACAGCCTGCAAGGGAGGAATCTATGAGAGGAAAGGAGAGTCTTTTCAACATCGCGGAGCAGATTTTGAGGGCGGTGAAAGCCGATGGGGCTGAAGTCCTTATTTTCGCTGAGGACTCTTATCTCACCCGTTACGCCAACTCGGAGATACATCAGAATATGGCCATTTCAAACGTGAACATAGGTATCAGGGTCAGGCTTGGCAAAAAGACAGGAATCGCATGGACCAACCGCGATGACAGGGACTCGCTTCTGGATATCGTTCGAACAGCTGAGACTCTGGCGAGCCAGATGCCGGAGGACCCGGATCTCCCGGAACTTTTCGGTCGTGTTGAGCTCGGAGAGGTCGAGGGTGCCTTTGTGGAGAGCACAGCGAATCTCACGCCCGCCGAGCGCGCGAGAACTGTTTCGAGGGTGATAGAGATACTGCGTCCCTTTAAGGCTTTCGGCGTTTACTCCTCGGGAATTTCTGAGATCGTCTACCTGAACACATCGGGGTCACGCTGTTATCACAGGGTTACCGATGCCCATCTCTCGGTGAACGCTATGGGTGAAGGCGGATCGGGGTGGGCTCAGATTTCTTCCAGGGATGCCAGCTCTATCGATCCAGAGGACGTTGCCCGTCGGGCCAGAAGGAAGGCAGAGCTCTCCGTGAACCCCATCGATGTTGAGCCCGGGGAATACACCGTGATACTTGAGGAACTGGCCTTCTCCACACTTCTCGCATTCATGGGATTTATGGGGTTCTCGGCAAAATCCTATCAGGAGGGCCGAAGTTTCCTTCTGGGAAGGCTCGGCGAGAAGGTCTTCAGCGAGAACCTTACGATCTACGACGATCCCCTTGATGTTAGGGGGTTTCCCGTGGGATTTGATTTTGAGGGCGTGCCCAAGAAAAAACTCGTCCTGGTGGATAAGGGTGTTGCTAAAAACCTCGTCTACGATCTGAAAACCGCAGCAAAGGACGGGAAGGAGTCCACAGGTCACGCCCTGATGCCCTTTCACTCCTTTCCCTATCCCGGGCATATGGTCGTCAAACCGGGCAGCACGAGCATAGATGAGATAATACGGTCCACGGAAAGAGGCATTTTTGTGACCAGGTTTCACTACACTAACGTCATTGAGCCCAGAGCCTTCGTTTTGACCGGGATGACGCGAGATGGGACTTTCCTGATAGAGGATGGAACTCTGGTCAAAGGCGTGAAGAACCTGCGGTTTACCGACAGTATGATAGACGCGCTCTCCTCAGTGATGGCCATATCAAAGGATTTGAGCCTGGTTTCTGATACGAGCTGGTATGGACATCGTTTCCCCAAGGGCTTCCTCGTTCCCTCCGTCAAACTGGAGAGGTTTAATTTCACCGGGAAGACAGAGTTTTAGGTTGACAGCATTTTTGCGGGGCGATAACATACCCTTTCAAGGAGGTATCGAAAGATGAGAAAGATCGCGATCCTGATTTTGATGGGGCAGGCGCTTTGGGCCGTTGAGAAGGGAGACCTGGGTTATGACTATCTCAGGATACCGCCCAGCGTTAACGGCTATCTGTTTATGTATTCGATGGTTGCCTACCCTCACGGTGCCGATATTTTGAACTATAATCCGGCCATGATGTCGGAAAGGGAAGCCGATTTTGCCGTCTCGAGCTACGTTGCCGGCGTTAAACTCGGTTCGCTTTCCCTCTCATCGGGCGGGAAATGGGGCCTGAGTCTTTTCTATCTGACCTCAGGAACAATGGACAAAATGGATGAAAACGGCCAGGTTATCGGCAGTTTTTCGACGAATCACCTGGCAATCGGCGCTGCGCGCAAGGAAAAGCTCAGGGAAAGGATGGACGTGGGAGCTTCCTTCAAGCTCCTTTATCAGGGAATCGATGGCTACTCTTCCTTCGCTCTCGCCTTCGATCTGGGGATTTCCTATCTTCCCGGGAGGGAAGGGCTCACTCTCGGAGCCTCTATCCGGAATCTGGGTTATGAGCTTAAACCCTTCGTCGACGAGAGGGCGATGCTTCCGACGGAGCTTTTGCTTGGAGCCGTCTATGAGATGAGCTCTTTGACCCTGGGAGCCGGCATATCCTCTTCTCTGGATCAGCCTTTTGCCCTTTCCCTCACAGGGATGTGGTCGCCTTCGCCCTTCCTCGAGGTGGGCCTTGGTTATACGACGGAAAGAAGCGACCTCAAGACAGGTGGCGAAAGGGACATCCTGAACGGGCTTTCTGCAGGTTTTAAGGCCTCTGTTAAAGGCATTCGCGTGGGCTATTCCTATACGCCCTTCGGGGACTTCGGCGACATCCATACTCTGAGCCTCGGCTACTCCTTCGCCCGTTAATTTCATGGTTTCCAATCGAAGGATCGTCGTAGAGAACAGAAAAGCGCGCCACGATTACGAGATCCTCGAGACCTATGAGGCGGGCATAGTGCTGAAGGGCAGCGAGGTCAAATCCATAAGGGAGGGGAGAGTCTCCCTCGTCGACAGCTACGCCACGGTGGAGAACGGAGAGGTGATACTGCACAACCTGCACATAGCCCCCTACGAAAGTGCTTCCCACTTCGGGCACGACCCCAAACGGCCCAGGAAGTTGCTGCTCAACAAATACGAGATAAAAAGGCTTATAGGCAAGGTTAAGGAAAAGGGGCTGACACTCATCCCCCTCAAGATTTACTTCAAAAAGCACCTCGTCAAGGTGGAGCTCGCTCTCGTCAGGGGCAAGAGGAAATACGAGAAGAGGGAAGCCATAAAGAGGAGAATGATCGAAGAGGAAATACAGAGGGCGCTAAAAAGGGAAAAGAGATGAAACTGTTACTTCTTTTCCTGTTTTCCCTGGAATTTCTGACAGTTCCCGTTAAGAGGGCCGGCGATTATGATCTGATCTCTGTGAGTTCCATCAGGAAGGCATTCGGCTTTCCAGCCCTCAAAGCAGGGCGTAAAAGCGGCTTTGTGGCTTACGGACACAAAGTATGGATTTCCCCGGGTGATTCGACTTACAGGGTGGACGGCACCGACTTTCCAACCGATGAGATACTTATGGACTCAGGCCGGCTTTATCTGTCCGCCGATGTGTGGGCAGACATCCTTTCCAGGGTCACCCCGAAGACTTATTACTGGGATGTGGAAAAAAAGAAGTTCATAGTTTCCAGGTACCCTCCGAGTGTCAAGGATGCCCGGATAAACGAGAGAGGCGACACGGTTCTCCTGGTTCTCAGGTTCAACGGCGATCTGAAGCCACGAATCAGGGAAAAAAGCGAGGGGCTGTCCGTTTTCATTAAGAGAGGCTTTTACCGGGGCCGCTGGAAATTCAGGGATTCCAGGGGGCTCTTCAGCGTCGTCAGGGTCTACCACACATTGAAGGGCGTGACCTTCGATATAAGATACGCAGAAAACGTCCGGTGGTGGAAGGAGAGCTCACCGGGGGTATTGAAGGTCTATTTCATCGGAGAGGGCAGAAAAAAGGAGGCCTCCGTTCCGGGGAAAGAGCCCGTGAAAAAGACCGGAAAGAGGAGGAAGATCTCCCTGGTCGTGATCGATCCAGGTCACGGGGGCAAAGACCCGGGCGCGATCGGGCCCGGCGGAGCGAAGGAGAAGAACATAACCCTTTCCATCGCACGGAAGCTCAAGAAGATCCTCGAGAGAAAGCTCGGGGTCAAGGTGCTCCTCACGAGGGATAAGGACAAGTTCGTACCCCTCCTGGAGAGGGCGAAGATAGCTAACAGGGCCGGCGCCGATCTTTTCATTTCCATTCACTGCAATTCGGGGAGGAACAGAAAGGCATCGGGGGTCGAGACATATTTCCTGTCCGAAGCGCGAACCGAGTGGGAGCGGGCCGTGGCGGCCTACGAAAACTCAGCGATAAAGTACGAGATCCAGGACATGGTGGACACCACTGACGTACTGAAGTACATCCTCATGGACATGGCCCAGAACGAGTTTCTCCGCGAGTCCCAGGACCTCGCGGCCTATATCGAGCAATCGCTGGCCAGGACGTTGAAAAGACCCGACAGAGGGGTGAAACAGGCAGGTTTCTATGTGCTTTTTGGCGCCTATATGCCGGCAGTTTTGGTGGAGGTAGGTTTTCTCTCCAACAGGAGGGAGGAAAAACTTCTGACTTCGAGGAAATACCAGGAGGAAATAGCCTATGGGATCTACCGTGGAATCAAGAAGTTCAAGGAAAAATACGAGCGGGGCCGATAGACCTGTAGGTGTTTTTGACTCGGGAATCGGTGGGCTCACCGCTGTCAGGGAGCTGAGGAAGGTCCTCCCCGGCGAGGACATAATATACCTCGGAGATACTGCCAGGGTTCCCTATGGTACCAAATCAGAGGAAACTATCAAGCGCTTTGCGGAACAGGATGTGGAATTCCTTCGTCGGTTCGACATAAAGCTGATCGTCGTGGCCTGCAATACCGTTTCCAGCGTTGCCATAGAATATCTGAGGGCTAAATACGAGAGCCTTCACATTCTCGGGGTGCTCGAGCCGGGCGTCGAAGAGGCATGCAGAACCACGCGGAGCGGGAAAATCGGGGTCATTGGCACGATCGCCACCATAGAGAGCCGTCGGCACGTCAGTGAGATAAAAAGGAGGGGTGATTTTCAGGTTCTGTGCAGGCCCTGTCCTCTTTTCGTCCCCCTTGCGGAGGAGGGACTGGTGGCGGGTCAGATTCCGGAGCTGGTGGCCCATATGTACCTCGACGAGCTGAGGGGAAAGATCGACAGCCTTATCCTCGGGTGTACCCATTATCCCCTTTTGACCGAGACCATCTCGAAAGTCATGGGGCCAGAAGTGAGGCTTATCAATGTTTCCCATGAGGTGGCGCGCAAAGCCAGGGGATACCTCCTTCAAAATGGCCTTTTGCGGGAAAAGGGCAGGGGGGACCTGAGGGTTTATCTCACCGACATACCGCCCCACTATGAGGAGCTCATATTCCGATTTCTGGGCGAGAAGCCCAGGTCCGTCGAGAAGGTCGAGCTGGAATTTTGAGAGCCGGTGGCACCTGGGAAATCCTTCTTTGATGTGCAAAAAATGCACACTTGACACCCGTAGTTTCCCGATTTATCTAATAGGCAAGAGGGGAGGAGAGTTATGATCGGTGAAGTCAGATATGGAGAGCCTTTTCTGCTGAGGAACCTGGCCGTCGTTCCCCTTTCAGGCAACGGTCGGGAGGGGAGATATTACGTCCTGGACGAAGCTCTGGAGGGCGGGGTAGCCGCTGTCGAGGATACCGGCGTTGTCGAGAGCGTTTATCTGGAGTACACGGGGGACCTGCCGCTTTTTATAGTGGACGGGGAGGAGATAGTGGGGGCCCTTCAGAACAGGATCGTAAACACGGCCGTTCTCGTCGAGGAACCCACAAGGACTGAGTTGCCCGTGAGTTGCGTGGAGCAGGGAAGGTGGAGCGGTTCCAAGACTTTTGGACCTTCGAGGTCCTCAGCCTATCCCTCTTTGAGGGCGCTGCTCGCCAGCTCCGTGACCGATTCCCTCAGGCGCAGAGGAGAACATCTTTCCAACCAGGGCGCGATCTGGAGGTCGGTTTCCAGCACGCTTGAAAGCTTCAGGGTGAAGTCGATGACCCAATCTATGCACGATGTCTACGCCAGCCTGGAGGACGACATAAACCGATATCTCGAGGACATGGAGCTGCCCGGCGATGCCGTCGGGTTCATGGCCTGGGCGGGAGGAAAGTTTCTGGGTCTCGATTATTTCGGGAACGGGGAACTTTTCAGGAAGTTGTCCGATAAGCTCCTGCGGAGTTATGCTCTGGAGGCGATGATGATGGGGGCCACGGGTTTCCCGGAGGAAGATGAGATAAAGGGGGTTCTCGCCACCGTGAGAAGGAGAAAATTCAGGGAGTTTCCCGCGGTTAGCTCGGGCATAGAATACAGATACAAGGGCAGGGATTACGTGGGCAGAGCGCTTTTCCGGGGCGAAGATGAGCTTTTGCATCTTGCCTTCTTCCCTGTGCCGAACTGATTATGCCCCCGGAGGAGATTCCGCGAGAGCTGGTAGCCCATCTCGGAGAGGAGGGCAAGAGGCTCGTCCAGGAAGCCTACCGTTACGCTCTGAGCAAACACGTGGGGCAGAAAAGGGCTTCGGGAGAGCCCTATATAGTTCATCCCCTCGGGGTCGCAGAGATCCTCGCCGAACTGAAGATGGATTCCCACACCATAGCTGCCGCCCTTCTCCATGATACCGTGGAGGATACGGAGACCGAGCTGAGAGAGATCGAGGAGAGATTCGGGCCCGACATAGCCTTTCTCGTGAACGGGGTAACCAAGATCAAGGAGTACGGAGCTTCGACGGAGAGGAGCAAAGCCGAGAATTTCAGGAAGTTGCTACTCGCCGTTTCCAGGGATCTCAGGGTGTTGATAATCAAGCTGGCCGACAGGCTGCACAATCTGAGGACCCTTGAATACCTGCCTCCGGAATCACGCCGTCGGATCGCCGAGGAAAGCCTCGAGGTCTATGCCCCAATAGCCCACAGGCTCGGCATCTGGAGGATTAAGTGGGAGATGGAGGACCTGGCGTTTCGATTTCTGTATCCCGCTCTTTACAGGCAGATCCTCAAAAAAGTAAGGGAGACGAGGGAATACAGGGAGCAGTATATTAAGAGGGCCACGGAAGAGCTTTCCAATCTGCTCAGGGAGGCGGGGATCAAGGCCGATGTGGAGGGAAGGCCGAAGCACATCTACTCCATTTATCAGAAGATCCTGAGGAAGGGCGTTTCCATCGATGAGATCTACGACCTCTACGGGATCAGGGTCATAACCCTGACCGTTGCCGATTGCTATGCCGCGCTGGGAGTTATCCACGGGAGGTTCAGGCCCCTTCCGGGGCGTTTTAAGGATTATATCGCCATGCCCAAGCCCAATCTTTACCAGTCTCTCCACACCACTGTCATCGGCCCCGGGAGCAGGTTCCTCGAGATCCAGATTAGGACCAGGAAGATGCACGAATTGGCCGAGAAGGGGATCGCAGCTCACTGGAGATATAAGGAGGATTTCAGGCCGACCGAGAAGGAAGTGGCACAGTTCAGCTGGCTCCGCGGGCTTCTTGAGCTGTACAGGCGATCTCCCACGCCCGAGGAGTTCATGCGGAAGATCAGGGAAGAGATAACGGGCGAGGAGATTTACGTTTTCACCCCGAAGGGCGATGTCATCACTCTGCCCATAGGGTCAACGCCGGTGGATTTTGCCTACGAGATACACACTCAGCTCGGCCACAGGGTCAGGGCAGCCAAGGTCAACGGGAGGCCGGTTCCCCTTTCGACCGTCCTCGAGAGCGGCGATGTTGTGGAGATCATCCCCAAGAAGAAGCCGAGGCCCAGGAAGTCCTGGCTGGAGTTCGTCAAGACGTCGAAGGCGAGAAACAGGATCCGGCACTGGTTCAGGGTTCAGGAGAGGGAGAGGGATCTGGAGAGGGGCCGGTCAGCGCTTATCCGTGAGTTCAAGAAAAGACACAGGGCCTTCGTGGAGGAGGAGCTCAAGGAAGCCCTCGCCCATTTTAACCTCGGGGGAGAGGAGGAGCTTTACCTTTCGATCGCAAGGGGGACACTGGCAACTCGGGCGGTTTACGAGGCTCTTTGCGGTCCCGCCGTGGAGCGGAAGAGGAAGGTGAGAAAGGGGAAGTACCCGATAATCGTCGAGGGCATGGAGGACCTGGAGGTCTCCGTGGCGAAGTGCTGCAACCCGGTGCCGGGCGATGACATCGCGGGGATAGTCACGAGCCAGAAAAAGATAAGCATTCACAGAAAGGACTGTCCCTACCTGAAGAAGTACGGCCATCCCGACAGGATTCTGAGGGCGACCTGGGGTGAGGTGAAAGGCGATTCTCTTTACCCGGTCAAGATCAGGTTGAGGGCCTCGACGGACAGAGGGCTCAGGGAGAACATCGAGACAGCCGTGACCCGTGGGGGAGGCGCGGCCGAATTTCTTTCACTGAAAAGGCTCAGGGGCGGGGATTTTGCCCTTGAGGTCAGGCTTTACGTGCGAAACAGGGACCACTTGAGGGCAGTTCTCGACGAGATTCACTCCACAGGCGGGGTCCTGGAGATAAGAGGGGGCTAATTATCCCTCTGGAACAGGCGGCAGAAGGCGCATACTTCCAGAGAGGTGGGCATTCCGCAGATCTTGCATTCCCTGAGCGGCGGCATTCCGGTATCGATATCTCTCAGGTATCTCTTCCTGAACGACTGAAATTCCCTGTAAAACCTGAGCTTTGTCCCCGGGGATCGGACCTCGATTTCATTCAGAAGGTGCTTGTAAAAGAGGGTCTTGGCACCCCTTGAAAAGGGACAGGCCTCTCGATGAAAATCGATCTCGCTAAGGATCGCATAAGCCGCAATTTCCCTCTCGGTCAAAAAGGCGAGAGGCTTGGCCCGTGCCGCGAGCTTGGGGTGGACGCTCGGCAGATAGGGGCTCTGCTTGGCCAGGTAGCTGACATCCCACCGCAGGGTATTGGACAGGAGGGACGATACCTCGTCATCCAGGTTGTGACCCGTTGCTACGACCTTTATTCCGAGATCGTAGGCCGTTTTGTTCATGAGGTACCTCTTTATCATGCCGCAGAGCGAGCAGATCCTGTGTTGCGGACGGCGCTTTGCGATTTCCGGCAGGCTCTCCCCATATTTGTCCTTCAGGGAAACGACGACGAGTTCCACGTCCAGACGGGCCGCCAGCTCCTCCACTTTCGCGCGCGCCTTCTCGGACATCCCCTCGATCCCAAGATCGATGAAAAGGCCTGTTACTTTGTAATCCAGGCTTTTCAGGACGTGGAGCAGTGAGAGGCTGTCCTTTCCACCGGAGACGGCGACGAGAACCGGTTGCCCGCGGTCGAACATCTCGTATTTCTTTAGGGTCCTTTCCACCTCCCTCCTGAACCTTTCGATGAAGTGCTCCTCACACAGGGCGAGATTGTGCTGTCTGAGCTTTATGACGGCTTTTTCCCCGCATACCTTACATTTCATCGGGTGGAACGCCCCCGGTTTCAGGCGAATCCATTCCGTCCTTCATGAAGGCGATGGGCATCGCCCTCGTGTTGTAGGCGAATCCCACGTTGCCCTGGGCATCAATGGCTATGACTCCCGCCGACGTCTTCACCGTGTTGTCGACAAGGTCTATAGCGGCCTCGGCAGCCTTCATCGGTGAGATCCCCGAACGTATGAAGGAACAGGCCGTTCTCGAAAGGCCCGTTCGGATTATCCCCTCACCTATGCCTGTCGCAGTAGCTCCTGCGTGAGGCGTGGCGTAGATCCCGGCTCCAGGTATGGGGGTATCGCCGACCCGGCCGAAGAGCTTCAGGAAGACTCCCCCCGTCGAGGAACCCGCAGCTATGACTCCTCTGTCGTCAATGGCGACGCATCCGACGGTTCCGGCGAGCAGCTCGGGATACCGCTTGATCAGACTTCTTATCCTGTTCCAGGGCGTCTCCTTCCCTTCCAGGAATTCCTTTTTGAGCTCCTCCCATTGTCTTCTTCTTTCCTCGGTGATGGGATCGTATTCCTCAAAGCCCATCAAGCGCGCGAATTTCATCGCCCCCTCGCCCATCAGGAGGACATGATCGGTTTCCTCCATGACCTTGATCGCCAGAGAGATGGGATTCTTCACTCTTTCCACACCGGCCACAGCCCCGATCTCATAGGTATCGCCTCGCATGATCGAGGCGTCCATCTCGCACCTTCCGTCGAGGGTGAGGACGGAGCCGGTGCCCGCGTTGAAAAGGGGACTGTCTTCGAGGCATTTTATCGCCTCCTCACAGGCCCTCACCGAATCGCCGCCCTTTTTGAGAGTTTCGAAACCCCTCGATGCGGCTTCCCGGAGCACATCCAGTTTTTCCCGGAACCTGCCGCCCCTGTGCCTTCCTGCACCTCCGTGAACGATTATCGCTTTCATCGTCACAACCTCCTCGAGCCACAGAGTATAAGGCAGAAAGGCCGAAGCTTAAACACAACGTGGGGCCGGACAACGTTGTGGTTTTCACTCCATTTCGAGAGTCGCATCGGGCGATATATCAAAGAGAAGCAGCCCGGCCGTGAGTTTGGGATAGAAGTCGGTTGACTTGTGCGGCATTTTCTCGCCGGCTTCGGCGATCTCCTTCACCATCCACGGGGGAGCCGGCTGTAGCAGAAAGGCCACGTCGTACTCACCGGTGTCCACAACCTCTAAGGCCCTTTCGGTTTCTCTGATGTAGTCGATCTGGCTTTCGTCGTCGCCCCTCACGCCGAGGACCTCGGGGAGGATAAAAGCGTGAAGGATAACCACGTCGAGCTTTTTATAGTTCTCGCTTCCCCTGCACCTTATGGCCGGAAGTAATCTCTTTTCGTCCTTTAATTTGAGGATATAGCTCCCCTCAGAACCCATATACAGTCCGAAAAGGTGCCTTTCTCTCCGTGTGCTGAAAAGGTGCAGCTTGTCCCTTTCGACCCTTTCTATTTCAAAGAAGGGAGATAACCGTTCCAGGATGTCCCTCGACTTTCTTTTCCCCCTGCATCTCACTGTTCTGTGGGTCGGAAGGATGACGAGGCCGGGGTCGAAGACGTTGGTGAAGGCCATCTGCCTGAAGTTAGGGGCAGAAAGAGGGTTTTCCCTGCCGTATTTCTCCCTGTACGCGAGAGAAGCCTCGTACCGGTGATGTCCGTCGGCTATCACTATGTTTTTATCCCTCATGGAAAGCTGCACGCGGGAGATCGTTTCGGCGTCGTCGACTTTCCACAGGAGGTGATCGGTGCCAAAGGGGTCCCTGAAGGATAGCTCGGGATCTCCCTTGCAATATCGGTCTAAAAGGTTCTGGATCTCCCCGTCGGGATCGGAATAGAGGGAGAGCACCTGTTCGATGTTGTAGGTGAGTCCTTCCATGAGGTTCAGGTGGAACCTTTTTCCTCCGGGGAAGGTCTCCTCATGGGGCAAAACCTTCCCCTTGTCGATGTCCAGAAGGCGCATCACGGCGATGAAGGATTTCCTGACGAGGAGCCTGCCGTCGAGGGGAAAAATTTGATGGTAAACGTAGATCGAGGGCTTTTCCTCCCGAAGGAGGATTTTCTTTCTGAGGAAGTCCTCTATCTCCTTTCGCGCTCTTCCGTCGCCGGGCCTATAGAACCTGAGGACGGAGTATCTGCCTATACCTCTCCAGTGATTGTAGAAATCCCTTTTCATGAATTCGAGCCGGACGACGGCCTCTTCGGGTTTCACCTCTGCGGGGTTGCAGCGGATTCCCCTGAAAGGATAGATCTCTATCATCGGCCCTTCAACGCCTCCAGGACTTTTCTTGCGATTTCTATTCCGGCCCTTTTCTGTCCCTCGACGGTCTGAGCACCTATATGGGGTGTGAGAACGACGTTGTTGAGCTCTATGAGCTTGCTTCGATTCAGCGGTTCCACCTCGAAGACATCGAGGCCTGCCGCCCTGACTTTTCCGCTTTTCAGGGCGTGGTACAGCGCTTCCTCGTCCACTATTCCGCCCCTGGCACAGTTCACCAGTATCACGCCCTCCTTCATCATTTCGAATTCCCGCTCTCCGATAATGTGACGTGTTTTTTCGGTGAGGGGCAAGTGGAGAGTGATGAAGTCAGAGGTCCTGAGCAGTTCGTCGAGTTCGAGGGGTCTGGCTATGTCCGACTCGCTCACCAGAGGGTCGTAGTAAACGACTTCCATGCCGAGGCACTTCAATCTCTTTGCGACCTCCCTGCCGATCCTGCCGAGCCCTATTATTCCCGCTCGTTTTCCGAAGAGTTCGATTCCCTTGAGGGCCTTTTTCTCCCAGAGCGAGCTCTTGATGCCCAGCGTCCCCCTGACGACGTTTCGAGCGCAGGCTATCATCATTCCGATCGTCAGTTCCGCCACCGATATGGCAGTTGCCCCCGGCGTGTTCACCACTTCGATGCCCCTCTCGCGGGCGGCCTCGAGGTCGATGTTGTCGAGGCCGACCCCGGCTCTGCCGATGACCTTCAGGTTCTTTGCCGCCTCTATGACCTCACGCGTGACCTTTGTCGCGGAGCGCACTATGAGGGCGTCGAAATCGGCTATCTTCTCGATGAGATCGTGGCCTTTCAGGCCGTAAGCGGTCTCGACCTCGAGGCCGCCCTGCCTCAGTATCTCGATGCCTTCCTCGGCTATGGGATCGGTTATGAGTACTTTCATCTCTCGAGCTCCAGAATTTCATTGATGTTTTTGAGGAGTTCCGAGAGGTCCTCCCTCGTGAGGTCCCCCATGTGGCCTATTCTGAAAGTCTTTTCTTTCAGCTTGCCGTACCCGTTCGATATGACGAATCCCCTCTTCGCGAGCTCCGCGTTGAGTTCCGCAACGCTGATGCCCCGGGTGTTCTTTATCGTGGTCACCGTGAGCGATTCGTATCCCGGCTCGGCGAAGAGCTCGAAATGCTTTCTCCCCCATTCCCTGGCCATTTCGGCCATTTCCCTGTGCCTCCGGAACCTGTTTTCCATTCCCTCTTCTGCCATTTTATCGAGCTGAACGTCGAGCGCATATAGCAGCGAGATCGCCGGGGTTGCGGGCGTCTGCTTCCTTTCCTCGTAATATTTAAGCATCGTGAGGAAGTCGAAGTAGTATCCGCGGTTTTCGACTTTTTTCGCCTTCTCCAGGGCCCTGTCGCTCACGAAGGTGACGGTGATCCCCGGCGGAAGGGCAAAGCATTTCTGGACGCTTGCGAAGATGACGTCGATTTCCCATCTGTCGATCTCGATGGGAGCACCCCCCAGGGAGCTCACGGCGTCTACGAGGAGAAGCGTGTCGGGATGGTCCTTGAGGATCTCGGCTATCTCCCCGAGCGGGTTCATCACGCCGGTCGATGTCTCGTTGTGGGTCACGAGAACCGCCTCGTAATGTTTCTTTTTGAGCGCATCCTCCACCATTTCGGGCTTGATGGCGAGCCCCCACTCGACCTGCACGGCATCGGCTTCCTTTCCGTTTCTCAAAGCGATCTCATGCCATCTCTTCGAAAAAGCGCCATTTATGAAGGAGATGAGATTTCTATTGACCGTATTTCGTATTGCACCCTCCATGACGCCCGTGGCCGAGGAGGTGAAGACGAAAGCTTTTCGGTTCGTCCCGAAGAGCTTTCTCAACTTCTCGATGACCCCTCCGTAGAGGGCGGAGAAATCGACGCTCCGATGGCCTATCATGGGATTTGCCTGGGCACGGAGGATTTCCTCTCTCACTTCGGTGGGTCCAGGTATGAAAAGCTTTTTATGCATCTCCACTCTCCTTTTTGAGAAGGCATAGATTATTGCATCATTTTTGCATATTTTCAACATTTATTGAGGCCGGGGTCTTTCGATGGGGTCGGGTCGTGCAAGTTGCACGACCCGACCCCAAGCAAGTCATTATAAACCAGTGGGTTATAGGGATAGGGGGCGTGCGTAACGCACGGAGCTCAGACCCGTTGCGGCAGAAGGGTTGCGGACATGCCCCGAAACGCAGGATAACCCTTTGGCGGTCAAGTAGATGTCTTGTGTTGACTTCCTGTAAACCCGCTCGAAAATTTATGCGCACCTCCTCATTTAGTCTAAAAAGCTGGCAACCAAGAAGTTATGAGGGGTCGGGTCGTGCAGGTTGCACGACCCGACCCCAACACAGTAAAATAATTTGCGAATGGATCACTTAAAAGAGGCCAGTGAGAGATCGGGCTGGATCAAAGTTCTGCTTGCCTTTTTTTATGTCTACCTTTTCCTCGTTGGTATCAAGCTTCTGGAGCTGTCGCTGAAAGGATTTGGGATCGATTTCGCCACGGCTCTGATAAGGACCACCTCAAACCCCTTCCTCGGTCTTTTCATCGGCATCATCTCCACGGCCACCATTCAGTCGTCATCGGCCACCACCTCGATCGTCGTCGGATTCGTCTCATCTGGCATCCTCACCATAAGAAACGCCATCCCCATAATAATGGGGGCCAACATCGGCACCACGGTCACCAACACGATCGTGTCCTTCGCCCACATAACCAGGAGGGACGAGTTCGCCAGGGCCTTCCCCGGGGCTGTGGTTCACGACATCTTCAACCTCCTCAACGTCCTGGTGTTTTTCCCCATCGAGATCAAATTCCACATCATAGAGAAGATCTCGGGAGCCCTTGCGGTGGCATTCAGGGAGATCGGGGGAATCAAGTTTACTTCGCCTCTGAAACAGGTGGTCAGCCCCACGGCAAAACTCATCCTCCACGGTTTCCACGGACATTACCTTTATTCGCTGATTTTTTCCTTTCTGCTCGTTATTCTGGCGCTGACGATGCTCGTCAGAGTGATAAGGCGTGCTTCCAGTGGAAAGCTGGAGATCCTCATAGATCAGTATCTGTTTAAAAGTCAGCTCTCCTCGGGCATTCTGGGATTTGGGCTGACAGTTTTCGTTCAGTCCTCCTCGGTGACCACGTCGCTCGTCGTTCCCCTCGTCGGAGCCGGGCTTCTTTCGATAGAAAAAGTCTATCCCTATGTGCTCGGTGCCAACATAGGCACGACTTTCACCGCCATACTGGCTTCCCTCGTGACCGGCAAGCTCCCGCCCGTGCAGGCCGCTTTTGCACACCTGACCTTTAACCTGCTCGGCATCCTCGTCTGGTATCCCCTGAAGTTCATTCCCATAAAAGCGGCGAAGAAGCTCGGGACGGTGGCCTCCATGAGAAGGTGGGTGGTGTTCCTTTACA
>JAGGUL010000014.1 GCA_021158525.1 Candidatus Hydrothermota bacterium
AACCCTCGTTGACACAAGGCTTTGAAGATACTATAATTAAGCTCAATTTTTGGTTCAAAAAGGAGGTCGAATTTGAAAGGAGTTAAGGTAGAGTCTATTAGGAATTTCGTGTTGATTGGACATGGAAGCTCGGGCAAGACGTCGCTGGGAGAATCCATATTGTTCAAGGCAGGGGTCACGAAGAGAAAGGGAAGTGTGGATCAGGGTAATTCGGTTCTCGATTCCGATCCGGAGGAGATCAAGAGGAAGATCTCGATAAATCTCGCGGTAGCCCACGTAAGCTGGAAAGACAGGTGGATGAACCTCATAGATACCCCTGGATATCTTGATTTCGCAGGAGAAGTTGCCGCGGGGATCAGAGTAGCCGATAACGCGGTCGTGGTTCTCGATGCCGCTTCGGGCGTTGAGGTGGGGTCCGAAAAGTACTGGGAGATGGCGCAGAAGAGGTCTCTTCCCGGTTTTATTTTCGTCAACAAGATGACGTCCCAGGAGATCGATCTCGAAAGGTTGATTGAGGACATCAGGGACTACTTCGGGACCAGGGCCGTTCCGGTTCAGTGGCCTATAGGAAAGGGCGATAAATTCGAGGGCGTGGTGGACCTGTTGAGGGGCGACCTCGATAAACTGGGAGGCGATAAGGGGAAAGGCGAGTCTCTGAGGGATTCGCTCAAAGAATCCATCATCGAGCTTTCCGAGTCCCTCCTCGACCGTTATCTCGGCGGCGAGGACATTCCCGCTCAGGAACTCGTGGATCCCCTCAAGGACGGCATAGTCAAGGGTGAGATCATACCTATTCTTTTCGGAGATGCTCTCAGCGATATAGGGGTGGAGGAGCTCCTGGATTTCATCGCCGAATTTGGAGCTTCTCCTCTCGATCTCAGCGCCGTGAAGGGCAAGCGCGGAGATGAAGAGGTGGATGTGGAGCCCAAGGTCGATAATCCCATGGTTTCTTTCGTGTTCAAGACATTGACCGAGGCCCATCTCGGCGAGCTGTACTACGTCAGGGTCTATTCGGGCACGCTGGAGCCGGGGAAAGAGGTCCTGAACGTGAATCTCAACAGACCCGAGAAGATAAATCAGATATACCTCGCACAGGGCAAGGACAGAAAGGAGACCGACGGCCTCGTCGCCGGCATGATAGGTGTTCTCGTGAAGCTCAAGGAGACAAAGACTGGACACACGTTGGCGAGCAAGGACTTCCCCGTGCTTCTGCCCGGTATTGAGTTCCCTGTGCCCAATGTCTCCGTCGCCATAGTCCCTAAGGCTCGGGAGGACGAGGAGAGGGTTTCGGAAGGCCTCGCCAGGCTACACGACGAGGATCCGACCTTCGAGTTCAAGTACGACCCCGAGCTCAAGCAGACGCTGATCTACGGGATAGGCGAGCTCCATCTCGATGTGATTGTCTCCAAACTCAGGGACAAGTTCAACGTCAATGTCGACACCGAAAAGCCCAGGATACCTTATCGGGAGACCATAAGGAAGCCGGCTCAGGCAATGGGCAAGTATGTGAAACAGACGGGAGGAAGAGGCCAGTACGGGATATGCTACATCAAGATAGAGCCCCTGAAGAGGGGAGAGGGTTATGAATTCGTGAACCAGATCTTCGGAGGAGCCATCCCTTCCTCCTTCATTCCCTCGGTGGAGACCGGCATTAAGAAGGCCATGCAGAAAGGGGCCCTGGCGGGCTATCCCGTTGTGGACGTGAAGGTGACCCTTTACGATGGAAAATACCATCCCGTGGATTCCTCGAACCTCGCCTTTGAGATCGCCGGCTCCATGGCCTTCAAGGAGGCAGAGGCTCAGGCTGAGCCATACCTTCTGGAACCCATCTACGAGGTGGAAGTCACCGTTCCCGAGGAGTACATGGGCGATGTCATCGGGGACCTGAACGCCAGGAGAGGGAAGATACTCGGGATGGAAGTCGAGGGCAAGCTCCAGAAGATCAAGGCGCTCGTCCCGCTCGCCGAGCTCTACAAGTATTCCTCCACTCTCCGCTCGATCACGAAAGGGCGCGGGATTTTCTCCCTCAAGTTCTCCCATTACGATGAGGTGCCGAGGGATATAGCCCAGAAGGTCATCCAGGAAGCGAAGAAAGAGGAAGAGAAATGAGGATCCCGAGGCGATGAAGGGCGCTCCCGAGTGTTTTCCCTGTTCCCTCAACCAGGTACTCAAGCTGATGCGGGTTGCCGGAGCCGATGACGAGACTATACTGCGCGCGATCAAGGACAGCTGGGAGGCCATCAAGGCCTTCGGCCTCGAGAAATCACCCGCGTACGTCGCCACGGTCGCTATAAGAAAAGCGAAGAGATATTTCCCGGTGGACGATCCGTACAGAGAGCTCAAATCCCAGCACAACGAGCTTGCGGCCGATATGCTGGAGAGGATAAAGCCGATTCTAGATTCATCCCCCGATCCGCTAAAAGCCGCCCTCATAGTTATGGCTTCGGGCAATATCATCGATCTGGGGGTTCATCACGAGTTCGACCTGGAGGGGACCTTGAGGCGGAACCTGGAAGAGGGTTTCGCGAGGGATGACTATGAGTATTTCAGGGACAGGCTCGACAGGGCGAGTAGCCTTCTCCTCATAGCCGATAATGCTGGAGAGATCATCTTCGACCTGCATTTTCTCAAGAGCCTTTCGCCGGGCCTGGATCGGTACATAGCTGTTAAGGAGGGCCCGATACTCAATGACGTTACGATTTCGGAGATGTCGGGATTCGATACGGGCGATGTAAAGGTGGTCAGTACCGGGAGCGACGGGCTCGGCGTTATTTTCGATGAAGTAAGCGAGGATTTCATGAAACTCTTTGAGGAGGCAGACATCGTTATCGCCAAGGGCCATGCCAATTTCGAGACCCTGGATGAGGCGGAAAGGGAGATTTTCCTCCTCCTCCAGGTCAAGTGCCAGGTTGTGGCGAGAAGGACCGGAACCCCGGTCGGAAGGGCCGTTTTCCTTTCCAACAGGAGTCTCGCCCGCCAGGAAGGAGGGCATCATGCTTAAGAAAACTCCATTGAACGAAGCCCACAGGAAACTGGGTGCCAAGATGGTTCCCTTCGCGGGCTTTGAGATGCCCGTTCTTTACAGGAGCATTATAGATGAGCATCTCTGGGTCCGGGAGAAAGCCGGGCTTTTTGACGTCTCCCACATGGGTGAGATAGAGGTGAGGGGGCCGAGAGCTCTTGAATTCGTGAGCTACATAACTTCCAATGACCCGGCGAAGCTCGAGCTGTTCCAGGTGCAGTATTCCACATTTTTGAAGGACGACGGGGGGATAATCGACGACCTCCTCGTGTACCGCCTCGAGAACGGTTTTCTGCTCGTGGTGAATGCTTCCAACACCGAAAAGGACTTCAGCTGGGTCATGGATCACAGGTTCCCCGACGGCGTCACCATCAGGAATCTCTCCGACGAGGTGGGAGAACTCGCGCTTCAGGGCCCTCTCGCCGAAGAGGTGCTTCAGCCGCTGACAGACATAGATCTCAGCAAGATGGGCTATTACTGGGCGGCGAGGGGTAAAGTCATGGGAAAAGATGCCCTCGTGTCGAGGACGGGATACACGGGCGAGGACGGTTTCGAGATATATCTCGCTCCTCAGGACACCGAGGAGGTATTCTGGAAGCTTCTGGAGTCAGAGCACGTTAAGCCAGCCGGACTCGGTGCCCGCGACACCCTCAGGCTCGAGATGGGCTATTGTCTTTACGGAAACGACATCGATGAGACCACAAACCCACTGGAGGCAGGTCTACGCTGGATTGTGGCCTTCGATAAGGGGGATTTCATAGGGAAAGAAGCCCTTCTCAGGATAAAAGAGGAGGGCATAAGGAGAAAGAGGATCGGGTTTGTTACAGAGGCTCCCCGGGCCATTCCCCGTCAGCATCAGAAGATCTACCAGGGCGAAGCTGAGGTAGGCGAGGTCACCAGCGGGACCTTTTCGCCCTCTCTGAAGAGGGGCATAGGCATGGGCTACGTCCCCAAGAATATGGCGAAAAGGGGAACGAGACTCAGCGTTGACATCCGCGGCAAAAAGGAAGTTGCGGAGATAGTGGGCTTGCCCTTCTACAAAGAGGGCACCGTGAAAAAGCCCTGAATCAATCGAAACAGCTTGACTGTGTGTCTCTTATAAACTATAATTGCCACAGATTTTTTGGCATTTCACAAAATGAAAGGGGGTAAGCGATGACGAAGGCTGATTTGATTGCTGATATCGCAAACAGAACCGGACTACCTAAGAAGGAAGTGGCAGAAGTAGTAAACGCTCTGTTCGCTTCTTTGAAAGAGGCCTTTGCCAGGAAGGAGAGGGTGGAGCTCAGGGGCTTCGGCATATTCACGACCAAGGTGAGGAAACCGAGAGTCGGACGGAATCCGAAGACCAGGGAAGAGGTCAGGATACCCCAGAGGAACGTGGTGGTATTTAAGCCCTCGAAGATAGTCAAAGAGAAGGTGAACTAGGAGATAACTTTATGCCCTGTGGAAGGAAAAGGAAAAGAAAGAAGATCAAGAAGCACAAGCTTAAGAAAAGAAGGAAGAGGGACAGGCACAAGAAGAAATGAGAGCCGTTGTGCTCTCTGACACTCATATTCCGCGGAGAGCTCGAGACCTTCCGGAGGAACTCTGGAAGGTCATTGAGGTTGCTGATATAGTTTTTCACTGTGGAGATTTTGTGTCCTTCGACTTCTACCTGGAGCTCAAAGCGAGAAACCCGAATCTCAGAGCTGTTTACGGCAATATGGATGAACCGGAGCTTGTGGAAACTCTTCCCGAGGTGGAAGTTCTCGAGCTGGAGGGAGTGCGCATAGGGATGTATCACGGTTATGGCGCCCCCTTCGGGATAGAGAAGAAGGTTCTGGGGAAACTCAGGGACCGTGACGTCGACCTGATACTGTTCGGACACAGTCACAGGGCCGTGTTCACGGAGATCGACGGAGTGAAGTTACTGAACCCCGGGAGCCCCACCGATAGGATCTTTGCTCTGAAGAGAAGCTATGCCGTTTTAGAGCTTGCGGAGGGGGAGATAAAAGCCGATATTATATATCTCTGATGCGCCCGTAGCTCAACTGGATAGAGCGTGAGATTCCGGATCTCAAGGCTGGGGGTTCGAGTCCCCCCGGGCGCGTTTCCCGAAGATGAAATTGACTTCCTCGAACCCCAGGATGGCGGAAAGTCCGACGTAAAGAAGACCGCCGGCAAAAAGGTCGAAAAGAAGGTCCAGATTCCAGCTCCAGGGGTTTTTAAACAGGATAAGTCCGGCCATCGCAGTATTCGCTGCGGCGAGTTTGACAGCGAAGCTCAGGCCGCCCTTCGCCCATACTACCCGGTCTTTGAGCAGGAAGAGAAGCACAAGTGCCTGGGAAATAGAGGAGAGAGCGGTAGCCAGGGCAAGGGCAGGGAAGCCAAGGAGCGGCGACAACAACAGTGCCACCCCGATATTAACGGCGGCCGAGAGCGCCAGTATTATGTTGGGCACCTTCGTTTGCCCGTAAGAGAAGTAATGTCCCAGAAGCACTTTGGAGATTCCCGTGGGCATCACCGACAGAGCATAGAAAACCAGGGCCTGAGAGGCAAGCCACGTATCGATGTGGCGGAAGGATCCCCTCTCGAAGAGGAGATGGATTATCTTCTCGGCGTCGAGAATCAGGAAAAGGGCTGAGGGGATCGTGAGGAAAAGGGTGAGTTTCAGGGCCTTTGATATGACCGGGCCCGTGCTTTCTCCCCTTGCCGCCCTTTCCGCTATGTCGGGCAGCGCAACGGTCGCCACGCCCACAGAAAAGAGGCCTATGGGCAGGTGCATGACCCGAAATGCGTAGTTCAGGTAGGAGATCGCGCCGTTCCTCAGGAAAGAAGCTATCAGGGTGTTGACGAAAAGGGTGAGCCTGGAGAAAGCCGTGCTGAGCACGACCGGCACCAGGAGCTTGAAGAACTTTCGGATCTGGGGATGTCCCAGGTCGAGGCGGGGATTTATCCTGAGCGAGGGGATGAAGAGCAGTTGGAAGACCAATTGCAGCGAGCCTCCGACCACCACTCCCAGGGCGAGAGCCCTCGCATAAATGTTTTTGTCTCCCTTCAGCATCAGGAAGGCGCCGAGGCTGACAGCGATTATGCCGAGGTTAAAAAGGACGGGCGAGAAGGCCGGAATGAAAAACTTCTTGCTCGAAAGGAGGATTCCCCCGGCGAAAGCGCCCAGCGCGACGAGGAGGAGATAGGGGAAAGTGATCCTCGTGAGGTTCACCGTCAGGGAGAATTTGGAGGGATCTCCTCTGAACCCGTAAGCGAAAGCCGAGACGAGGAGGGGGGTGAAGAGAAGACCGAGGACCAGGAACAAAAGCGACACCGCGAGAAGCAATATGAGGACGGTCCCCAGGAAGTTTTCCGGTTTCTCCCCCTTTTCCCGCGCTTCCACATAGGAGGGGATGAATGAGTTCTGGACGGCGTTTTCAGCGAGGAGGTCCCGGAGCAGATTGGGGATCCTGAAGGCGACGTAGAAGGCATCGGAGAATTTTCCCGCCCCGAGCAGATAGGCAATCACGCCCTCTCTGACGAAACCCAGGATCCTGCTCAGAAGGGTGGCTATCGCAAAGCTGCCCACTGAACGGTAGCGCATTACCTGATTTTATTGTGTTGACATTTGTATATCAACGGATCTGCGGGGATGGGACGTTTCAGGTCTGTATTGGCTCTGGAACCAGCGACGAGGGATCGGCTGTCGATACGACGACTTTGAAGTTCTTTTCGAAAAGGAAAGAACCCGCAGAGGGGGTGTCAGTGACCTCACCGTGTGAATATCGGCCGGGCAGGACGGAAGCTGTGTCTATCTCATCACGTGAAGAGCATTTTCATATAACAATTCCAGAACAGGTCGTAAGCTTTGATGTAATTCGGGGCGCGGATTATCGCCGCGTTCCCCTTTATCTCAACCCCGCTTATATCGATTGCCTTCAGGTACTCTGTCTTTTTAACTCTGAACCGGATCACTGTGGGTCTCGGGGCTTTGAGGGGTGAGACGTTTATGGGTTCATCCAGTGCTTCCAGGATTCCATTTAAAATCAATTCATGGGCTTTATCGGGAGGCAGGGCCTTTATCCAGTCCTTATCTTCCGTTTCCTTCACCATGATGGCCGTGACGTTCGGGATCGTTTTCTTCGCTTCTTCCGCGGCCGCAGCGTCTCCTATGACGGCCACGACAGGGATGTCGTATTCTCCGAGGAGAAAAGCGGTGGTCCCGATCCCCCCGCATTCCAGGCCGTTCACCTCGATATGTTCGAAGACATTATTGTCCCAGGAGTGTGAGAGGTATCCTCCCGAACCGGCCATGCCGGGAAACCCCAAGAGAATCGCCCCTTTTATGCCTTTACCCCGGTAGAGTTCGTCCCAGAAGTCTGTGCCCCACATGTTAGTGTTGGCGCTGTGGGGAGGGAGCAGGGCTATAAAGGGAAGCAATTCACCCGGGACCACATTTCTCCCCAGATTGTGATTTTCCGAGAGGTAAATCCGCCTGATGCCCTTTGAATAGAGGGCGTGGGCGACGACATTCACATCTTCGGTCAGGAGATAGCGGCCGTAATTCTCCCAGAATTTTCCTCCCGTGTGCAGGAGACGCCGGTCTATGAGCCCGCTGGTTCCTTCCATGTCAGTGATTATAAGAAAGGCATCGTCTTTCTGATGGTACTTCATTTCTGCCATCACCTCCCTGATATCTCGATAAAAGTTTATGTCGGGAATGGGGGTTCCCGGAACAGCAAAGGGTCGAGTTATGTCGTTTTGAGGCTCGCTTGTAGGACATAGTTCCTTTTTACCTCGACATCAGGTCTTCCCTGAGTCATCTGGGCGAAATATGCACATATGGCAATAATAAAGCTTATGAGGAAGCTGGTCAAAATGCGAGATGGGCCCCTTAACGGGCGGGAAATCAATCGGACAAGGGGTAAGGAGGGTCGCAGGTCTTCTCTGCTGTTGTGGTTCAGACCGGGGAACGCGACAGAGAAGCCCAGAGGCACGTGTTTTGAGAAACTCCCGAAGCTCGGGCTTGAAATGGTCTGTCGAGCAGGCCATCAGGATTTTCTGTTTCTGGAGGATTTCCATGCCTCTTCTCGATGCGATGGGGGAAACTGTGGAAAACAGAGGGGCGGGGCTCGATCTCCGATCGAGCCCCGCCCTCTAAGCCATCTCCGCTCCTGCCTCAGGGACCTCCATTCACCCCCTCCTGCTTATCCGGGAGGGGCCCGGGTGGCACCTGCTAATACAGGCAATTAACTCTGTGCAAAAAAGCAGCCAGTTCGTCCTCTATCTCGGTTCCTTGAGATCTCAACGTTATTTACGCCTGTTTTGAAAGGCTGGCTATGAAAAAATTTCGCAGGTTTTTAAAAGGTCTTGACAAAAATGTGTCACAGGTTCAAATTTAGATTATGAAAAAATTTCTCAGTTCAGCGTTCCTTTTTGCGTTCATTCTGTCCTCTTGCACTGAGCCGTCCAGGGATAATCCTTTAGACCCACTGTCTCCCGAGTACAGGGGGTGTGTGTTCCAGGGGAAAGTTCTCAGGCTTTATAACAACCTCCCTTTGTCCGGAATCGTCGTTCAGACCGATTCGCGTTTCAACGTTACCGATGAGGACGGGGCTTTTTTCTTTGACAGGCTTCTGCCGGGAGCACATAGCTTTGTTTTCAGCGGAGAGGGATTCAGGCCGGAGACCATTGACGTCGTTCTGAAAGATGACATCGACACCGTCCTGAGGCTCGACGCGCTTCCTATTTTTGAGGAAGCCTCCCTCTATTCGATCCACGTCCGCAGCCCCTCCCAGGGAGGAGACAGGTATGAGCTCGGATTGAGAGCAAGGGTATCCGATCCCGATGGGATTCCCGATATCTGCGCTGTGAGTGCTATCTTTGATTCCGAAACTCTCTCTATGAGTTTCAGCGACGGGACCTACGGTTTCATCATGACAGAGGACATGTTTCCCGGCGGCGATATAAGGGCGCTGGAGGGAGTCCCTTTCCACTTTGAAGCCATAGATCAGAGCGGGGCTGTGAGCAGGAGCCGTGATCTCTACATACTCAGGATAATGGAGGAGACGCCGATGCCTATTTCCCCGGCAAACGGGGATAGTGTGGAATATCCAGTAGATCTGGTCTGGGACTCGGGGCTGCTTCCGTTTCCCTATTACTTCAAAATCGAGGTTTACAGGATAATCCCGGGGATGCCCGAGATGAGGGTTTTTGTCGTCGATTCCCTTCCGCCGGAGCAGCAGGAGCTCAGGCTCACTGTCCACTTCGTCCCCGGATATTATTTCTGGACCGTCTGGTATGTCGATGAATTCGGGAACATGAGTCGCTCCAAGGAGGCGCTTTTCCATGTCACAGAACAGTAAGATACAGGTCCTTGCGGAGATATCGAGACGCGTCAATTCGATCAGGTCTTTCAGAGAGGTCCTCATGGAGTCTTTGAGGCTTTCGGTGGAAGCGCTGAAGGCCGAGAGGGGTGCCGTTATACTGAGGGGAGAGGAGGGTGAAGCCGAATACAAGGTGGGTTTCGTGGAGGAAGAGGCCCCTTCCCTGAACGTGATCAACAGGGTGCTTTCCACGGCCTCTCCGATTCTAACCCATGATGTGAGGGCCGATGGGGAGCTTAGTGAATCGAAGTCGCTCCTCGTGAGGGGGATAAGGTCGATCCTTGCCGTTCCCCTTTTCGTGAGGGAAAACCTCGCCGGTCTCATCTATCTTGAGAGCGGGACGAAGAACCTTTTTGTGGCCGAAGACCTGGAATTTTTAAGGGCTTTTGCCAATATAATCGGGGTAGCCCTTGAGAACGCCGAGTATTTTGAGGATCTGGAGCGCGAGAACAGGAGGCTGAGAGCACAGCTGGGGGAAGGCGACATAAAGATCATCGGCAGGAGCCCTCTCATAAAAAGGGCAGTGGAACTGGCTGATCTCTACGCTTCTTCAAGGGCGCCGCTTCTGCTCACCGGACCCAGCGGATCGGGAAAGGAGCTTTTGGCCCGATACATACACAGAAGGGGAAATTATGTCGGGAGGTTCGTTCCGCAGAACTGCGGGGCGATACCTCCTGAGCTCCTGGAATCGGAGCTCTTCGGTTACAAGAAAGGAGCTTTTACCGGAGCCACAGCTGATAAGAAAGGTTTGATAGAGGAGGCGAAGGATGGGGTGTTGTTTCTGGATGAGATCGGAGAACTGCCGCTTCCGCTGCAGGTGAAATTGCTCCGTTTTCTGCAGGACGGTGAGATCAGGAGGATCGGGGATAACAGAGTGAGAAAGATAAGGACCAGGGTGATAGCGGCTACCAACAGGGATCTCGAGAAGATGGTTAAAGAAGGCAAATTCAGAGAGGACCTTTATTACCGTATTTCCGTTTTGAGGATAGATCTTCCCTCCCTCGCCGATAGGAAGGAGGATATTCCCATCCTGACCAATTACCTTATAAAGAAATTCAGCCGATCCGAGAACAAGAAAGTTCGGGGAATCGAGAGGGAAGCTCTGGACAGATTGATAGAATACGACTGGCCCGGCAACGTGAGGCAGCTGGAAAACGTGATTTTGAGGGCTGTCATTTCGGCGAGCGGCGAATACATAAAGGCCGAGGATATCCGTTTTTTCATGGAGACCGGATCGGGAGGAAGGAGGTTGAAGACGCTGGAAGATCTGGAAAAGGAATATGTCAGGAAGGTGTTAAAGCTGGTAGGTGGCAATAAGACAAAGGCTGCCGAAATCCTCGGGATAACCACGCGAGGACTGCAGTACAAGCTGAAGAGGTGGGGATTTTGACGAATCGGATCGGTCGATACAGAATAGAGTCGAGGATCTCTGTGGGCTCGATAGCCACCAGCTATGTGGGAGTCGTTCCCGGGGGAAAGAAAAGATATCTGATCAAGGTTCTCCATCCCTATCTTCTGCAGGATGAGAGGCTGAGGGAGAGGTTTCTCCGTGAGGCAAAGATCTTGCAGGAACTGGAACACCCCGGGATCGTCAGGGTTATCGAATACGGAGAGGAAGGGGGAAAAAATTTCATAGTGCAGGAGTACCTGAGTGGCAAAAATCTGAAAGAGGTTCTCGAGGAGAAAGGACCTCTGGGTTTCGATGAGGTCAGGAAGATAGCCCTGGAGCTCCTCAACCTTCTTGCCTATCTCCATTCCCACGGGGTGCTTCACCGAGACATCAAGCCTTCCAACGTGATGATGCTGGACGACGGTTCGGTAAAGCTGGTGGATTTCGGCCTCGCCAAGCCTCTCAGCAGGACGCCCATCACCCTCGATGGAGAGTTCGTGGGGACGCCCGAATACACGGCTCCAGAGCTGTTCAGGGGCCGAGAGGAATCGCCCTCATCTGACCTTTTTTCGTTGGGGGCCACCCTTTATGAGGTCCTGACGGGACGCAGGGCTTTTGGGGGCGAGAACATCTCGGAGATCCTGAGGGCAGTTCTTGAAACCGATCCCCCGCGTCCCTCCAGACTCAGGAGGGGCGTTCCTCCCGATCTCGAGAACCTCGTGATGAGACTTCTTCGGAAGGACCCGGACGAAAGGCCGCGGGATGCCTTTGAGGCCATGGGCCTCCTGACGGCGAGAAAGAAGAAGGGCATACCTGTCTCCATCCTTTATATGGCCGTTCTCCTTTTCTTTTCGCTCGCACTGATATTTTACTTCCGGGGAAGCAGGAATCCATCGGCAGTGGGGTCCTCCGTCCCCGATACGGCGGAAATGAGAGGAGCTGTCGAGGCAGAGAGCTTGTCCCTTGAAGATACCCTTCCCGTTGAGGCCCAATCGAAATCCATCGCTCAAAAGCCGGTTCAGGTTTTCTCCCCGACGGAGAAGAAACCGGAAAGCAAGGCAGAGAAACCGGAGGCAATTTCAAGCACCGAGGGGGAAGGAGGCTCTCCTATTGCCCATATCCTGGTGAAAGTCAGGCCCTGGGCAGAAGTTATTCTCGATTCAGCCAGGGCCGGAGCGGTTCCACCGCCCCTCACCCTCGCCGTTTCTGCCGGCGAACACACGCTCGCTTTTTCAAATCCCTTTTTGGCGAGGAAGGACACCCATGTTCTCGTGACAGGCGGTGAGACCCTGGCTGTGGATGTGGACCTCACTGCCGGGATAGGATACCTTCTTGTCAACTGCAGGCCGTGGGGTGAACTTTTTGTGGACGACAGCCTTGTGGGTCAGCTGCCCCTTCCTGCGCCACTTTGCCTGAGGGAAGGGACACACAGAATAGAAGTGAGAAATCCGAGATACGGAAGGGTTTTCAGGAGGGTCAGGATAGCTGCCGGTGACACGGTAAAGTTGGCATTTGATTTGCATAATCAAGGTGGGAGGATAAAATGAGCGGGATGATTTTTCTTCTTTTGCTGACAACGCAATTCAGCTGGCAGGTGATAGATACGATGCCCAACCCCCGTTGGGGAGGTCGCGCCGTGCCGTTGGAAGAGGGCGTGTTGCTCATTGGGGGAGAGGACGAAACAGGCCCCAGCGATGCAGTTGAGCTCTTCAGGATTCAGGACAGGTCCTGGCAGGAGCTGTGTTCTCTTCCCTATCCCCTCAGGGATTTTGCCGTCGTCTCTTTCAACGGGCAGATTTACGTTTTGGGAGGGAGGACGGCTCTGGATTCGGCATCCTCGGCGGTTCTCATCTATTCTCTCGAGGGCGATAGCTTTTCCATCGCCCCTTTCGAGCTTCCGAGGAAAATGTATGGGATGGAGGCTCAACTTGTGGGGGAGAAGGTCTACCTTTTCGGGGGAATCGTGGATTCCGTGTACCTGCCCCGTGGTTATGTCATCGATCTCAACGATTTTTCCGTCGATTCCTTCGATTTAAACGTGGAAAGAAGCTACTTTGGATCGGCTCTTTATTGCGGGATCCCTGATACATCGGTTTATCTTCTTGGTGGCCTCTGGTATGATTATCTGAGTTCGGTGGAGAAGTTCGATCCCGGCGAGCAGACGTGGAGCGGCTACGATGAGCTTCCAGAGCCGCGGGCATATCACGTTTCGATGATTTATGGCAACACCCTTATGGTTATCGGCGGCGAGATCGACGGACAGGTCACCTCTTCTGTACTTCGCAGCCCTTTCGATGAGCCATGGTATCCCGCCACTCCCATGTTCTATGCGAGGGCGGACTTGATGGGTACCCTCCTCGGAGATTCAATTTTTGTTTTCGGAGGTTACACTTACGATAACAGCCAAAAGGTGTCGGTTCCTTATGTGGAAAAGTACTCCCTCTGCATCGGGGTGAACGAACCGGTGGAAACTGTCGGGGGCAGTCTTCCCGTGAGAGCTCCCAATCCCATTGGCCGCGGCGATCTCATCGTGGTATCAGCCCCTGTCCTGATCGAGCTATATTCTCCCGAAGGCAGGCTTGTGAGGAGCTTGATGGTTGACAGTCCTTTCCGTTTCGATGAGCTGGGGCTCAAAGCTGGGGTTTACCTTGCCCTCGTGAGGTCGGGGCAAACCGAGAGGATCACGAAATGGCTTTACTTGCCCTGATTTTCCTGTTTTCGTCCTTCGAGGGACAGCTGGATTCTCTTTTCTACTCGGCCAAGTACGGAGAAGTGATCCGACTGACCGACTCGCTCCTCGGAGAGGAAATCGGCAGATCTGAGAGGATCATCGCTCTCAAATACGGTGCCTTTGCCCGTGCGGTTGCCGGCGACAGCTCTGGTGCTCTCTCCCTGTTTCGGGATCTGCTGCTCCTTTCTCCGGGATACAGGCTCGATCCCGCTGTGACGCCTCCGTACATTCTCGATATTTTTGGCCGCGCGAGAGAGCAGCTCGAGGGCGAGAGGGAGTTAACGGAGCTCGAACGACTTAAAAGGCAGCTTCTCATCATGAAAGAGGGTGAAAGAAAACGAAGAAAGGCCTTTTGCCGTTCGATATTTTTACCCGGCCTCGGGCAGCGTTATCTCGGCAGGAAACGGAGGGGCTTCCTTTACAGCTTTCTCGCTGTTTCAGGAATGGTCGGCGTGGCCTATCTGTCATGGAAAACTGAGAAGGCCCACCGTGAGTACCTGAGGGAGTATAACCCCGACAGGATAGAGGAGAAATACAGGAATTACCGGGATCTCTATAGATTGAGAAACGCTTCACTGGCTTTTTGTCTCGCTCTCTGGGTCTACAACCTGATAGATGTCCTGATGATCGAGTTGTGAGGATGGGGGCTTTGTGCCCTTTGAGCTTGTGCTCGTGTATTTAGGCAACCGCATTGCGGCCGATGGCAGCATGAAGGTTTAATAGTTTTCAGAAAGTAAAAGGGAAGTCCCTTTCACCGCATGGCACTCTCGATGTCTTGACACCTTCTGGGGGGCTGTTTTAAACTCCTGCGAATGAGAGCACTTGTCACGGGGGCGACTGGCTTCATAGGAAGTCATCTGGTTAAGGTCCTGATAGATAAGGGATTCGACGTAAGAGTTCTTGTCAGGAAGACGAGCAATCTGAGATGGATAGAGGGGCTTCCCGTCGAACGCTTTCTTGGAGAACTCACGGATCCCGCTTCTCTTGAAGGCATAAGCGAAGGGGTCGATTACGTCTTTCACCTCGCAGCTCTTCTCAAAGGCCACAGGAAAGAGGATTACATAAGGGGCAATGCCACTGCCACCGAAAACCTTCTCCGTGCCCTCGCCGATAGCAAGGGCATCCGCAGGTTTGTTTACCTCTCGAGCCAGGCTGCGGCGGGGCCTGCCCTGCATCCGAGAACGGAGGACGAGGAGGCGAGGCCCGTGAGCTACTACGGACTCGGCAAGCTCCTCGCGGAGGAAGCCGTCAGGCGATCGGGTTTGCCCTATACGATCCTGAGGCCGCCGGCCGTATACGGTCCCAGGGACAGAGAGCTTCTCTTCTATTTCAGGTCGCTCAAAAGGGGGCATGCTGTTCTTCCGGGAAACCCGGAAGTGGTGAAGGTTATCTACGTCGAGGATCTCGTTGAGGCCATCGTTAACTCGGCACTTTCCGATACTACACTCCGTAAAACTTATTTCGTGGCCGGAGAGGAAAGCTTGAGCGCCGAGGCTCTCCTGAGGGAGATAGCTCGCGCTCTTGGCATGGAGAGGCCCAGGATAACGAAGCTTCCTCCACAGATCGTCCTGCCGCCTGTTGCCTTCTGGAGTTTCGTCCAGCGGCTTTTCGGAAAGGCCTCCATGGTTAATCCCGACAAGATAAGGGAGCTGTCACAGCCTGGGTGGAATTGCTCGATCGAAGCGGCGAAGAAGGATTTTGGCTTCACTCCACGCCATTCCCTCAGGGAGGGGCTCAGTAAAACGGTAAAGTGGTACAGAGAAACCGGTTGGCTCTAAATCACGCCGAATTTTTTGCCGACTTTGTAGAACACATCCAGCGCCCTGTCGAGCTGCTCGTCGGTGTGGGTGGCCATGTAGCTCGTCCTCAACAGAGCCCTTCCGGGCGGAACGGCAGGTGAGATAACGGGGTTCACATAGACTCCGTTGTCGAGCAGTTCCCTCCACATCCTGAAGCAGAGCATGTCATCGCCGACAACGAGTGGAATAACGGGTGTCTCCGATATGCCGGTATCGAAGCCCATCTCCTTGAAAGCCTTCAGCATCTTGTGGGTGTTATGCCACAGTTTTTCCCTTCTCTCGGGCTCGTTGATGATTATGTCGAGGGCAGCCTCGACTGTGGCGACCGCTGCGGGCGGCATGCTGGCGCTGAATATGAGGGATCTGGCGTGGTGCTTTATGTAATCTATGACGTATTTATTCCCCGCCACAAAACCTCCGAGAGAAGCAAAGGATTTTGAGAAAGTCCCCATCACCAGGTCGACCTCATCCTCCAGGCCGAAGTGATCCGTTGTCCCGGCTCCCCTTTTGCCCAGAACTCCCATGGCGTGGGCATCGTCCACCAGTATTCGGGCGCCGTATTTCTTCGCGATCTGGACCAATTGGGGGAGCTTAACTATATCTCCCTCCATGGAGAATAGGCCATCGACGGCAATGAACTTTCCCCTTTCCGGCGGCGATTCTCTCAATACCCTTTCAAGGTCGTTCATATCGTTGTGCTTAAATCTCTTGATCTGCCCCAGAGAAAGCCGTGCCCCATCTACCAGACTCGCGTGGTCCCACTTGTCCATGTAAAGGATGTCGTTTTTCCCCACGAGGGAGGAGATGATCCCCAGATTTGTCTGAAATCCCGTGCTGAAAACGAGGGCAGCCTCCTTTTTCACGAATTCGGCGAGTTTTTCCTCCAGCCTGATGTGGAGGTCAAGGGTCCCGTTGAGGAATCGAGATCCGCAGCTGCCCGTGCCGTATTCCTCGATGGCCCTTTTGGCGGCCTCCTTGACCTTGGGGTGAGTGGTAAGGCCCAGGTAGTTGTTGGACCCAAGCATTATAACTTTCTTTCCCTCGACCACTGCTTCCGTGTCCTCGGCGGAAGAGACCACTTTGAAGTAGGGGTAGAATCCCATTTCCATTACTTTTTTGTGTTCGGTAAATTGTGCGCACTTCTCAAACAGATCCATCGGCTCCTCCTATTTTGTATTCATAAATCCTATTCCACGGGACCACTTATGTCAACAATTTGGTGCAGTGCAAAATAAACGCAAAAAACCTGTGGACAATTGTCCCGATTTTCGGTAAAATAAACTTGAAATGAAGATATTCGTGATTTTCAACCCCACGTCTCACAAAGCCAAGAAAAAAAATGATGAATTCTTAAAGGCTCTTGACCTTCTCGGAGAAAGGAACGATCTCGTTCTTCTCGAGACGTCCAAGCCGGGCGACGGGAAGGCGCTCACCGAGAGGGCTGTCAGGGAGGGGGCCGATATCGTGGTGGCGGCGGGCGGGGACGGAACCCTCCATGAAGTGGTGAACGGCGCCGCCGGGACAGAGACGGTTGTAGCGGTCCTTCCCCTCGGAATAACGAATGTTTTTGCCCTCGACGCGAAGATACCCATCAACATCATAGAGGCTGCTCGGCTTATACTCGAGGGAAAACCGCGGGCAGTGGATCTGGGGAAGGCCGATGGCGAGTACTTCATCCTGATGCTCGGGGCAGGGCTGGATGCCTATGCCGTTCACAAGCTCAATCTGAAGACGAAGAAAGCCCTGGGAAGGGGGTCTTACATTCTTTCGGGGTTTACAAATTACCTGAGTTACAAGCCCTCAGAGATCAGGGTCCTGCTTAAAGATCTCGATCTTGACCTTCAGGGTTACCACGTGATCATCGCGAACACCGCTTCCTATGGTGGCAGGTTTAAGATCTCCCCAGAGGCCCGATGGGATGACGGTCTTCTGGACATCTGCGTCTTCCAGAAAAGGGGACCTTATAACGATTTTCGCTACTTTCTGGGCGTTCTGAACAGCAGGCACTCGAAATATCCCGACGTGGTGATCGTTAAATCCTCGGATATCCATCTCGAGGGGGACGGGGTTTATTATCACCTCGACTCAGAGCCGGTGGGCATTTTGCCCATACACGTGAAAGCGGTTCACGGAGCTGTGAAGATTATCCTTCCGGACCTTCAGAGCGATTTGTAGTAGAGCCTGTAGGTTTTGTAGAGTTTCCCCTTCATGAATTCGGTCGCCCTGATGATCAGGTAGTTGTCCTCCAGCAGCCAGGAGACCTCACAGGTTTTGAACCTCCTCATTTTCAGGGTGTTCTCGAGCATAGTCGAGTAGAGCAAGGAGTCAGCTCCCCGTTTTCTGTACCCCTTCTTTATGCCCAGGGCGATCAGCCGGAGGCCGTCTATCTTTTTCAGCCCGAAAAGGAGCTTGAATATGCCGAGGGGGAACAGCTTGCCATTTACCTTTTTAAGGACCTGATTCACATCGGGCAGGACAAGGCCGAAGGCGACGGGCTCGCCCTTGTATTCCACGATGGGCGTCAGCTCAGGCAGCGCTATCGGTTTGAGCTCTCTGGCCAGATGCCAGAACTCCTCATCGGTCATGGGAACGAATCCCCAGTTTTTCTCCCAGGCATTGTTATAGATATCGAGCAGTTTGGGGACTTCTTCGTCGAGCTTTTTGAAGTTGACAGGGCGAACGGTGAAGCCTTCTCTCTTAGCTCTTTCGCTGAGCCTCAGGAGGCGATTTCTTATTCTGTCGATGTCCCTCAGGAAGTCATCGTCGATTCTGATCTGGTAGGCGAGGAGGTCTTTTGCCTTAGTGAAGCCGTAGGACTCGACAAGATCGACGTAGTAAGGCGGGTTATAGGGCATCATCACCACAGGAGGCGATCGGAAGTCGTCTATGAGGAGCCCGGCCACGTCGTTCGTGCTGAAGCTGAGGGGGCCGAGAAGTCCATCCATGCCCCTTTCCTTGAGCCATTCGCTCGCAGCGTCGAAGAGGGCACGCGAGACTTCCACGTCGTCTATGCTCTCGAAGAAGCCGAACTGTCCGGTCAACTCGTCGTGAAATTCGTTGTAGTTGTGGTCAATGTGGGCCGTCAGCCGGCCGACGGTTTCGCCACCCTTTCTCGCTATGAAGAGCTGCACGTCGGAATGCATGTAAAACGGATTGTGTTCGGGGCTGAAGCGCTTTTTTTCATCCGCAATCAGGGGAGGCACCCAGTAAGGGTCGTCCCTGTATAGCTTCCAGGGAAGCATTATGAATTCCATGAGCTCCTTTTTACTTCTCACCGGATATATTTCGACTGCCATGGTTCTCTCCTCAGGGGATTAAATTTTGAAGAATTTCTTTGAGCTCAATGAAATTTTCGGCCACGTAATCGGGGTCTACTTCGGGCTCTCTGCCGAGGTAGATCGAGGTCATTCCTATCCTCTTGGCGCCGATCACATCGTGCCTCACGGAATTACCCA
>JAGGUL010000129.1 GCA_021158525.1 Candidatus Hydrothermota bacterium
CGATACATTGAGTTGAGGCATAATTACTTTATACCGACGATGAGGTTAAAAGAGAAGAGGAAGGTGGGGAAGAGGTACAGGAGGGTGTACGACATCAAGACGCCATACCAGAGGGTGATGGAGGATCTGTCTATTTCAGTGGTTGTGAAGGGCAGGTTAAAGGAGATCAAGGAGGGTCTGGACATTGTAGAAATTAACAGGGCTATAGTTAGGTTGTATAATCAGCTTGAGAGGGTTCACAGGAGGAAAGGAGGTTAACCAACGATGAGTGAGAAAACGAAGATTTCGGTTAGAACTAATTTTGAGGAAGAGGGACCCCAGCTTCATCGCCTGATCGGTTGAAAAAGCCGACAAACTGCCTTTAAATTTTCACTCAAACCGAAAGGAGAGTTATCGATGAGAAAAATCCTCGTTGTGGTTGCCGTCGCCATATTTCTCGGAGCTCTCGCCACGGGCTCGCTGTTATCGGGCAAGCTCGAGCACGCGAAGGTCAACTACTGGAAAGGAGGTTACTGCGTGCAAAAAACCGTAGATATGAGCAAATACGATGAGGGAATAATCCGAGCCAAGGTGGACGGAAAATGGCAGGAATTCAAGATAAGAGAGTTCCCGGAAAAGTTCATGAAGTGGAACATCGAGCGCAGGCTCGAGGCCCTCGACATATGGGAGAAAGGTGAGATGCCGCCCTTTTCCGGTCCTCACAACGGAATTCTGGCCACTCACGGGATCAAGAGGCTCGACACTCAATTCAAGATCAACAATGCCGTCAAGGGGTTCGGCTTTCTGCCCAGGAAGGAAAAGCTCGACGAGGTCCTCAAAATGTTGAAGGACACCTGGGACAGCTCCATGGCGGTCAAGTTCAACACCCTCAGGACCCTGTATAAAAATGCCGATGAGTACCTGGACAAGACCAAGCAGGTCTCCCTGGAGCTCTACTCAACTCCCGATTTCGAAACGGGATCTTTCCTGAACATGATGACAAATCCAGGCGTATCGGTGGTATTTCTTGACATACCGTCCTTCGAGTTCAAGGCCATAGCCCAGTTATTGCATCCCGACGACCCCAACCTCACGGACTACGAGAAGAAGGTCGTCGAATTCGTCAACACGATTCACGACTACATCCACGGCCATTCGCCCAGGAAATCGATAGTCTGCATTTTCCACGTCATAGAGGTCTTCGACAACACCCCGCCGACGGGAAGGGGAGTGAGAATAGTACCCTGATGAAAGCCGTAATCCAGAGGGTAAAAAGCGCCAGGGTCCGGGTTGGGGGGAAAACGGTAGGCGAGATCGGGAGGGGCATCCTCATCCTCGCCGCCGTTGAGAGAGGAGATGACGAGAAGGTCGTCAGAAAGATAGCCAACAAATGCGTTAACCTCAGGATATTCGAGGATGAAGGGGGAAAATTCAATCTCTCGGCCCTCGACCTGGGGCTTGAGGTACTGGCGATATCGAACTTCACCGTGGCCGGGAACACCGAAAAGGGACGGCGGCCTTCACTGGGCAGGGCCGAGGACCCTGAGAGGGCAAAGCCCCTCTTTGACGTATTTCTGGAAGAGTTAAGGAAATCTGGCCTGAAAGTTGAAACGGGCGTATTCGGCGCGAAAATGGAGGTAGAACTGGTTAATCAGGGGCCCGTGACGTTCATAGTGGGCGAGAAAAAGGCGGAGTCCTGAACGCGGCGCTGTCGAAAAAGGATACCCCCGTGATTTAATCCCTTCTCTTCAGTTTTCCGGCGACGTAAAGAACTGAAGCCGAGAGAGCCAGGAGGGCCAGGACGGCCAGGCTCCTCGAGGGGGTTTGGAGGGCCGGTATGTGAACTCCCAGAACGATGAGCAAAGCGATCAAAATCCCCACAAGGGCATCCCCGGCGACCAGGCCCGAGGCATAGAGTATCCCGTTCTCCCTCTTGCCCCCGAAGCTGGCGAGAATTCCTCCCAGGAATATGGGGGTTGAGAGCTCCAGCGGCAGGTAAAGCCCCACGGCCACGGGCAGAGAATGTATCCCGAGGAGCTCGATGGAAAGAGCGATGAAGACTCCGGTTCCCACGAGATACCACGGCATGGTCCCCTCCATAACGCCCTTCACGACCAGCGACATCAGGGTGGCCTGAGGAGCGGAAAGCCCCGGAGAACCGATCACGTAGGCCCTGTGAAGGAGGAAAAGCGTCCAGCCCACAAACAGGGCGGAGACACCCACCCCGAGGAACTCGGTGATCTGCTGCTTCCAGGGAGTGGCTCCCACGAGAAATCCTGTTTTTAGATCCTGCGATGTATCTCCAGCTATACAGGCCGCTATGCAGACCACAGCTCCCAGAGTGAGGGCAGAGACCATGCCGGTTTCACCCCTGAGCCCTGTCCTCGCGAATATAAAGGAAACAACGAGAAGGGTCGCGATGGTCATCCCCGAAACGGGATTGGAGGAGCTGCCCACAATACCGACGATTCTCGCCGAAACCGCAACGAAGAGGAGGGCGAAGAGCAGGGTGAAAAGAGCCCCCATTAACCCCATTCTAAAGAGCGGGACAACAACCAGAAGGACGAAGACGACGAGGACTCCCGCGACGACATACTTCATGGGCAGGTCTCTCGTCTCTCCCGATTTCTCCACCCTGAGGGACCTGAGCGCCCTGAAGAAAGTCGGCGTTCCCCTGATGAAGCTGACAACACCGCCCGCGAGAACAGCTCCAGCTCCGATATACCGGATGTAATGGGACCAGATGCCGTAAACGTCATCGATGGAATTCACCGGGATTCCTTTCAGAAAAGAGACCAGCGGGATGAGTCCGAACCAGCCGAGAAGGCCTCCCGAGAGCACGAGAGAGGCTATCCTCAGGCCGAGAATGTATCCCACGCCGAGAAGCGCCGGCGAGAGATCGACGCCCAGGAGAGTCCTCAGCCCGCCAACGAAAACGGATGGAACGCCCTCCCATAACTTAGTCCCCGAAGTCAGGAATTTGAAGAGCGCGCCGACGCCCAGCCCTGAAAAAACGAAGGTCGCCTTCCTCCCTCCCTCTTCCCCAGCCTGGAGGACCTCGGCACAGGCCGTCCCCTCAGGATAGGGCAGGCTCTCGTGCTCCTCCTCGATGAGGTGCTTCCTGAAGGGCACGAGAAAAAGTATGCCCAGAATTCCCCCGGTGAGGGATAAGAGGAAGATGTAAAAAATGGAGGGACTCAGGCCCAGCAATATCAGCGCGGGAACGGTGAAGATCACCCCGGCCGCGAGGGACTCACCCGCAGAGGCTATGGTCTGAACTATGTTGTTTTCGAGGATGTTGCCCCTTTTAAGAAGGCCACGGAGGATGGCGGTGGAAACGACGGCGGCGGGGATCGAGGCCGAAACCGTCATTCCTGCCTTCAATCCGAGATAGGCATTGGCAGCGCCGAAAACCACGGCGAGGATGAGGCCAAGAAGTATAGCTCTCGGAGTCAGCTCCCTCAATAACCTCTCCTTCTGACCCCTGCATTTTATCGGCCCGCGGGCTGGCATGTCAACCTCTATCTGGAAATCCTGTGGGGGTCATCCGATTGACAGTTCTAAACCCATGCTTTATTTCCTTCTCGGAGGTGGTAGGATGGGATTTCTGGTCTTTGTCCTTCTCTCGATTCCCATCATAAACGAGGTCATGTACAATCCGGCCGGACCCGAGGGGGGAACCAATTCGCCCGGCGACAGAAACGAGTTCGTGGAAATACTGAACAGAGGCGAAAGCCCGTTAATCCTCTCAGGATACTGGATTTCCGACAACTCGGAGGTGGACTCCCTCATGCCTTATGGTGACACCGCTCTGCTCCGCTTCGCTCCTGGAGCCATAATAAACAGCTCTGTCGTTCCGCCGGGAGGCTACTCCCTGATCCTTGATCCCGAATACGTGGAGAGCTGCACGCTGAATCCGCAGCCCTATCACATACCGGAGGGAACGGTCATCCTGAGGCCCCACGACTCCGACATAGGAAACGGACTATCCCTTTCGGACAGGCTCTACCTCATAGATCGATCGGGCGACACTCTCGACAGTTACCCCGGAGACATAGAGGCCCCCGACGGATATTCCGTGGAGAGAAGAGATCCCGATGGACCGCCGGAGCCCGACAACTGGAGGATCTCCGCATGCGGAGCCACACCGGGCGCCAAAAACTCCGTGTCCAGGAGGGTAGCCTTCTCCGTCGACAGGACGTCCCTAATGTCCAGTCCCGACGACCCCCAACCCGGCGATGAGATCACGATCTCCTTTTCCATCTACAACGAGGGCCTTGAGCCGCTCCTTCAGGGGAAGGCGGAGGCCTCTATGGAAAGCGACACATTTCTTTCCCTCTTCGAATCGCCCATCGCCCCCGATGACACCGCCGAGATCGCGATTTCCCTGGGCGAGCTGGCAGAGGGCTATTACGAAATCCATATCAGGATAACTGCCCGTGGAGAAACTGACAGCGCCACCGCTTTTGTCCTGAAGACCGTGAGGGTGGGGCTGGGACCCGTCCTCCTTAACGAGATAATGTACGACGATTCCTGCGAATGGGTCGAGATCATAAACAGAGGAACGGAAGATTTTAACCTGGCGGGCATAACCCTGCGAGATATGTCGGGAAAGACCAGCGCGCCGGCATCTTCCCATATCCTCGCACCCGGAGAGCTTGCGGTGCTCACGCCCTGCCCCGCATTCATCACCGAAAAATACGGAATGGCGGCCTGCGCCGATTCTCTGGAAAATCTACCTTCGCTGAACAACAGCCACGAGATCCTCTATCTCCTCGACTCGACAGGCACAATACTCGACAAAGTCGAATACAAGGGGAGCTGGGGAGGCAGCAAAGGCATTTCCCTCGAGAGGTTCTCGCCGGAGGTCTCGTCTTCGGTTAAATCCAACTGGTCATCCTCCACGGATTCGGCGGGAGCCACGCCCTGCCGGCGGAACAGCATATCGGCACAGGGTGCCGGGAAGGGGCTCCTGAGTTTCTCCGAGAGATACCTTTCCCTCTCCTCGGGGAAGCCGGTCGCCCTTTATTACTCACTGCCCTGCGGGCCCTCCATGGCAAGGATGATTATATTCGACTCCATGGGAAGGCGAGTGCGAAACCTCTGGGCAGGAGAGAGTCCCACAGGAAAGGGCGTGGTGCTCTTTGACGGAAAGGATGACAGAGGCTCTCCCCTCCCTTTAGGCCTCTACATAGTGTACTTCGAGGGCAAAACTAAAGGGAAACTCTACAGGAACAAGAAGGCTCTCGTGATAAGGCGGTGATCAGTGGAAAACGCCGTGTATCTTATAGCCGCAGTACTGGCACCTTCCTTCCTCGTCCAGGTGATATTCTGTTATGCTGAACCCAACCCGCCCTATGACGAGCCTCCCGCAGTTGGGGCAATAGGTGTTTTCTCCCTTATGACCAGGAACGTTGCCGAGATAAACGTACTTGAGCCCTTCCTCCTTGCCTATCTCATAGGCCATTTCGAGAACGCTTATGGGAGTGGGTGGGTAATTCCTCATCTTGTAATGGGGATAAAAACGCGATATGTGCCAGGGTGTCCAGTCGCCGAGCTCATCCCTTACAAATCTGGCTATCTCCCGGATATCCTTCTCGCTGTCGTTCCATCCTGGAACTATGAGGGTGGTGACTTCCAGCCAGATGCCGAGCTTCCTGTGGAGCCTGAGGGAATCCAGCACCTCGCTCAGTCTGGCGCCTATGATCTTCCTATAGTACCTCTCGCTCCAGCCCTTGAGGTCTATGTTAACCCCGTGGAGGTACGGCCTTATATCGCGCAGGGCTTCCTCGGTGATGTAGCCATTGGTGATAAAGACGTTCTTCATGCCCTTCCTGACAGCAAGCGCGGCGGTATCCTTTGCATATTCGTAGAAAATAACGGGCTCAGTGTAAGTGTAAGCTACAACCTGACAGCTGTACTCTTCGGCGAGTTCTACCACTTTCTCCGGCGGAACGTCGTAACCCTCGATCCTTCCGTTCCTGCCGAGCTGAGAGATGTCCCAGTTCTGACAGAAATCGCAGTGAAAGTTGCAGCCCACAGTGGCAATGGAAAAGGCCCTCGAACCGGGCAGAAAGTGAAAAAGGGGCTTCTTCTCGATGGGATCGACATTGAGGGCAATGGGTTTGCCGTAAACGAGGGTATAGAGAACGCCATCTCTGTTTTCCCTTACACCACATAGCCCCCTCATTCCGGGGGCTATGTTACATCGAATCCTGCAGAGATCACATCGAACCCTTTTACCAGGAAGCTTCTGGTAAAAAAGGGCTTCTTTTATCATTCAGATCAGCCAGTCTGTCTCTTCAGCGATTCCGCGAATCTCTCTATGTAGTCCTGTATCTCAATTTCTTCTGGAACCTCGAAAACCCCTGGCTGCACCGGATCGGTGTTGATCTCGATGGCTTCCTGAAGGACGTTGCCGGTCGCGTCGACGATCTTTAGAGGAATGCTCTTCCACATGTAAACCTCTGCGTTCAGGGTTTCGTTTACCTTGTACACTTCGCATTCTTTGCCCATAAAGGTATCGGTCCTGACGGGCTCAAGTTTCTTTATTTCCTTTATCAGGGGCATCTCTGTGTTAAAACTCTCCTTCTGCTGCTCGACTATATTGGAAAGCTGCTGTTTCTGCTCATCGGATAGATCGCTCTTATCGATTACCTCGAGCATTTTTTTTACCATCTTCGCAGGATCGTTGTAGAGCCTGACTCCCGACTTGCTGTCCATGTCGATGGAATAGATATACTGGGGCGTTGTTATCGACAGGGTATGTCTGTACACGGTATCGGTTCCCATAACGCTCATGGAATTGGTAACGACGGCTTCTTTTCTCCCGAAATCCTCAAAATACAAAGTCTGCTCAAGGGTTAAACCCTGTCCGGGGTTGATCTCGTACTTGATGGTCCCGCTCTTAATGCCATATCTTGGAGGCTTTGAGCTACTGCATCCTGATATTAAGGCCGCCACAACCGCGAAGGCGACCACTGCCATTGACATTTTCCTCATAACAATACATCTCCTTTTTGCTTTGATGTGGGTGCAGTTTAAACCATAGGGAAAACAAAGTCAATTGCCGAAGGGAGATTTTACCCCCTGTGGAGTTTAATCAACATAAAAACGTAGGAGATATACGCCACGAAGAGGCTGAAACCCGATTCCCGGGATAGCTCCTTGTCATTTATCATGAAGATCAGTATCAGGCTGATGAAAAAGAGGAAGGGGAAATCGAAGAGGAGGACGTCCCTGCTGACGGGGAGTGGAATGATAACCGATGCCACGCCGACCACAAGCAGTATGTTGATCACGTTTGAGCCTATCACGTTGCCAACGGCGAGCGCTCCCCTGCCCCTCAAAAAGGCGACGAAGGATGTGGCGAACTCGGGCAGGCTGGTCCCAGCGGCGACGACGGTGGCACCGATGATCCACTCCGAGACGCCGAGCTCTCGGGCAATAACGACGGCGTTATCCACGGCCATCTTGGAGCCGAGCCAGAGGCTGACGATCCCGAGAATCAGGTACAGGAATACCTTGAACTTCGAGGAAGGAGCCATCTCCAGAAATTCTCGATCGGCTTCTTCTTTCTCCCTGAGCAGCCAGTAGAGAAAGGAGACGAAAAGGGCGAGGAAAAGAAACCCATCGAAAGAACTGACAGAGCCGTCAAGACCCAGCAGGAAAAGGAGCACGACCGCAAATAGAAAGGTCGGCGCATCCCTCCTGAAGACGTCCCTCCTCGTGAGAAGGGGCCTCACCATGGCCGAAAGCCCCAGGACAAGAGTTATGTTGAAGACATTCGAGCCCACGATGTTGGAAAGGGAAATGGCGGGAATTCCTTTGAAAGCGGCATAGGTAGAGGTAACGAGCTCAGGGAGACTCGTGCCGAAAGCCACCACTGTGGCCCCTATGACGAACTCCGGAATGTGAAAATATTTGGCGAGCCCGCTGCCTCCTCTGATAAATCCCTCTGCACCGATCAAAATCAGCGCAAAGCCGAGGAGCAACAAAAGTACGTTGAACAGGATCATTCGCCGAGAAGATTGCTTCCAATGAGTTCGGCCGAGTAAGCAGTCGTATCGCCGTCCTCGGCCAGAACCTCGGTTTTCCTGATGACGCCCACATCGGGCGCGAGATATAGAACTTCCTGCCTCTCGCAGACCGATGTACCCAGAGGACCGTCGACACGCTTCGAATCGGTTATCTCGGCGCGGTAAACCTCACGGAATTCTCTTCCCCTGACGGTCAGATCTCCGATGAGAACCACCTTTAGTCCTACGGAGCGAAGATATCGGAAGGTATCGTTCACCACTACCGCTGTATTTGTGAAGCTGTCCGCCGAGGCAAAGCCATCGATCAAAGGCAGGGCGAGATACGGACCTATTCTTTTCTCCAGAACGACCTTATCTCCACCGCGATAGGTTACAGCTTCGTAGTAACGGTCAATCCCCCTGTCCGTCCTGAAGAAATACAGAATTTCGCTGCCGAAAGTATGGATATAAGCCGTGTCGCCGAGAATCACGGTATCGCCCTCGATCCTCGCTGCGAGCGTATCTCCGCTTCCGGTCTCGTAATACCAGTAATCTCCGTCGGCGAGAGGAAAATAATCTGAAACAGCCCTGTCCACCACACCGAAGGGAAGGCTACACGAAGTGAGAATAAAAGCCGCTAATAGCGCGTATTTTGCCGACATCCTGCCAATTATAATTGCACTTTTTCGTCGATGTCAACAATTCAGGGGTAGTTTAAAAAGGGAATCGCCGACTTTTCCACATTGACCGATCGGAGGGGGATCTTGATAATTCGGAAAGACCTGACGAGGAGAGAAATGAAAAGGGCCCTCCGTCTGTTCGGCATTTCGTCCCTTGAAAAGCGTCCTCTGAACCTTCTTGTGGAGGGGCTCAGGCCCCTCTCCGGAAAAGGCGGGAACCTCCAGATCGCCTTTATTGCTGACGATTTCAAGGAAAGAAGAAATATAACGCTCCAGGTCCTCTCGCCCGAAGGTCACATCCTGAAAGGGAAAAGGGACGAACACCTGCGGGATCACGGATGCGATATCGACAGGCCCTTCGTCGGCATCGGCTGCTACTCCCCTGGATCCAGGCCCTGTCTTTTCGCAGACAAATCCCGGGAAAGTGCCCTTGTCTTTGACGGCGTGATTTTCAACAGGAAAGAACTCACGGCGGCCATGGGCGCGGACCCCGACACCCCCGATGGACTGATAGCCCTCGAGCTCTATAAAAATTCCTACAGCCCGGAAAGCGGAATAAGGCGCATTATGGAAATGATAGAGGGCCCTTACAGCTTGTTGATCCTAGACGGGACGTCCGTAGCTGCCATCAGGGATCCCACCGGCCTCAGACCGCTTCTGTGGGGAATGACGGAAGGAAAACTGCTTTTCGCTTCGGAGAGCTCGTCCTTTGTGGCCCTCTCCTCAAACCTCATAAGGGAGGTCGGGCCGGGCGAGGGCCTCTTCGCGGCGGGCCTTGAGATCAGCAGCATCAGAGTCGCGGGCGGCGAGGAAAAGAGGTGCGTAATGGAACTCCTGACCCTCGCCCGGCCCGAAAGCAAGGCTCACGGAAAATCTGTGTACGAATTCAGGAAACTTCTCGGGACCCTTCTGGCCCGCGCCGAGATGAGGAAAATAGACATAGCCGTTCCCCTTCCTCCTTCAGGGAGGATCCCGGCCCTTGCCTATTCGAGCTATCTGAGGGTGCCTCTCGAGGAAGCTCTGAGATCTCACGGGCCAGGCTCTCCTTATCCATTTATGGCCAATCCGCACGTTCTCGAGGGGAAAAGGATCGCACTCATAGCTGCCTATCTCCGCTCCGGCCACTTCCTCAGGAAAACCGCTGAAGTTCTCAGGGAGAAGGGAGCCCGGGAGGTCCATCTTCGCATCGCCTCACCGCCCCTCGTTTCATCCTGCCCACTCTATGAAACGGATGAAGACGGTGAATTCATTGCGTCGAGTGCCGGGCTCAGAGAGATCATGAAACACACAGGCGTCGATTCGATAGTTTATCTGTCCCTCCGAAACCTGAAGAGGGCCCTGGGGAGGGATTGGAAGTCCTTCTGCCTCGGCTGCCTCGACGGCCATTTTCCCCCGATTTTCCCCAAAAAACTGCTTCCCGCCGGGATCCTCAGGAACCCACCTCCCGTGCTACGGGAGTTAGAGGAGAAAGACCTCTTCGGGGATATTTAGAGCAGGTGAAATGGAGGGAGTGACTCTTTATAATAGTCGCTGAGAAAAGAAAACACCTCGCTGAAATGGAAGAAAAGAAAGAAAATAAAACCCCTGCTCCCCCGACATTCTGGCTCCTCATCGGGCTGATAGGATCGGGGAAAACCACGTTCTCCCGAAAGCTGTGGGCACGTGATCCACAGAACACCATAAGGGTCTGTCTGGACGACATAATCCAGATGATGAGCTTTTACAACTACAGCCTCGAGCTCAAGCCACTTTACGGAGAATTCGAGAGGATCCCCATAGTCAAGGGACTGCTTTACGGCTACAACGTTGTGGTGGACAGAACCAACCTCACGAGGGAGATAAGGGCCTATTTCCTTCACATCCCGCGCAAAATAAGGGAGCTGGCTTCTGGCCTTTACGACGTTATCCTGTCCGAGGAAAGGGGCCTATTCCCGGGAAACAGGGAGCGCCTCGTCCTGGCCGTCAATTCTTTCCTCGAAGGACAGAAAGCCGGCGAGAAGGACGAAGACATCGTGGGCGCCTTCCTCGAGATCATAGAGAAAAAGCTCGATGAGGCGAAGGAAATCCCTCTGTTCGGCGAAGAGAGAATTCCCGGGATACTCGAGCATCTAGATCGTCTAAAGAAACTGAGGATCGTCGGAGTCTATTTTGACATTCCCCCGGATGTCTGCCTCGAGAGAAGGCTGAAGGACCCTATGAACAGGTTCAGAGAACAGACTCGCAAGGTGGACTGGAAAAACGTCCTCGACAAGATGCTGATGATGCTCGAGATTCCTTCTCTCGAAGAGGGCTTTGACGAGATCCTTTACGTCGACGAGACCGGCAACGTCAGAACGCCCTGAACCCACAGGAAACCATCACTTTTCCTTCGGCACTCCCTCCACCTGACTTTCAAGGTACACGGTCTGGGTCGGGAATGCGAACTCTATCCCCCGCTTCCCGAACTCCTCCATTATCCTGAGGTTTATCTTCTGCTGGATGTCCATATACTTCCCGTAATCGCTGCTCAGCACGTAATACACCACCTCGAAGATAAGGCTGTAATCGCCGAAGGAAGCAAAATGTACCCGGTCCACGAGGGTGTCCTCTATGCTCTCGATAATTCCCCTTATGATCCCGGGGATTGCCTTGAGGTTTTCAAGGCTCGTGTCATAGGTGACCCCTATCCTGAAGAGCACCCTCCTGCGCTCCATCCTCTTGTAATTCCTCACCCTGGAGTTCGTCAGATCGGTATTGGAGAAGACGAGCTGCTCACCGGTGAGACTTCTTATGCGCGTGGTCTTGATGCCCACGTGTTCTACGTTGCCCATAAAGTTGTCGATAACTATGAAATCGCCTATCTCAAAGGGCTTGTCAAACAGGATAGCGAAGTAACTGAAGAGGTCCCCGAGGATGGCCTGAGCGGCGAGAGCCACTGCTATACCGCCGATTCCGAGACCTGCGATTACAGTAGAGATCTTTATCCCGAGATTGTCCAGGAGGAAGGTTATGCCGACTCCCCAAAGCACGACCCTCACGACCGGCATTATCGCCTTGACGGTCCTTTTTTTGGCCTCATCTTCTTCTTTCCTCATCCAGTACCTGAGGAGAACGTAATTTATGAGGGCGATCATGAACCTTATAACGAAAACCGTGAGGAGCGTTATTCCTATGATGTCAAAGGCTTTCTTCGCCGACTTTCCCAGATACAACACCCGCACGGATATGTAGAAAACCAGGTAGTAAAGAAGAGGGAGCACCGTTTTCTTCGTCATCTCGACGAGAAAGTCGTCGACGGTCGTTTTCGTCTTCTTCGCCCAGGCCGACAGTCTCTTCAAAACTATGAGCTCAACGATCCTGACAACCACGACTCCGGCGAGGAAAAGCAGGAGAAAAAGCAGATAGGTAGATATGGTGTTGCCGAGATACGTCCTGTGCAAAAGGTCTCCTATCATGGTCGACCTCCTTTTCGATCAAGAAAGAAAAAGCTATTTCCTCTTCACAGCAAGTGTTCTGAGCCTGTTAACGGCGGCGGCTATCTCGTGGCGTCGAGGCCTCGCAAAGTTGCCTGGATGCTTCCCGGGCCTGTGAAAGGGATCGAGGATATCCAGCCCCTCATCGTCGAAAGCCCTCTCGAGAAGATCGAGGACCTCGCTCAGCGCCCGTCTGCCGTCCATGAACCTCCGTACGGTGAGATACAGAGAATAGGCAACTGCCCTGGTCTGACTTATGTCGACGAGCTGCTCCACGTGCCTCAGGTCTATAACTTCCGTGCCGAACCTTATAAGGTCAACGGCCTTCACGTCGATCTTGACCTCCCGCTTTCCCCTTGAAGCGCTGATGCTTTCCGGTCCGGGAACCCGGGGAGCCGGCGGGACCATGGGCTCCGTCCTCTCTATTCTCCTCTTTGTGACAATGCTGGCGGCGATCTCCTTCGCCTTTCCGGTGACGTCAAGGGGAACGTATTCCCTCATCATCAGAACGGTATCGGCGACGTCGAAGTAGTCTCCGCTCCCGCCCATAACGATCACCGAAGAGACCCCAAACTTTTCGTACAGCTCCCTCACCCTGTCTATAAAGGGAGTTATCGGCTCATCCTCTTTGGACACCAGGGCCTGCATCCGGGCATCACGGATCATAAAATTAGTGGCGGAAGTATCCTCATCGAGGAGCAACACGTCGGCTCCCACCTCAAGTGCTTCGATGATGTTCGCAGCCTGGCTCGTGCTCCCGCTGGCATCGTCGGTGGAAAACTCCTTCGTGAAGACGCCGCCCGGCAACTTCCCTATAAAGGGGCTTATGTCGACTTTCTCGACTCTCCTCCCATCCTCCGCGCGTATCTTAACGGCGTGGGGACGGGTGACGACATATTCCCTGCCGTCGCCGGGGATGTGGGGATAAACGCCCCTCTCTATGGCTTTGAGCAAAGTGGATTTCCCGTGAAATCCGCCGCCCACGATGAGGGTGACGCCCTCGGGCAGTCCCATCCCAGTTATATGCCTCAATGACCCGTCCTCGAGCGAAAGAGGGTTGGGAAGCTCGAATTCCACCCTGAGCTCAGGGGGCGATCTGAATGGAATGGCCAGATCTCGCTCCATGGGAAGATCGCTTGCCCCGCTCTTCCTGGGCAACACAGAGCCATCGGCCACAAAGGCAACAAGATGCCTCTCTTGTAGTTTTGACCTTATGAACTCCTGGTTTTCAACACAATAAACGAATTTTCTTGCTTCCCGTTCCCGCGAAGCGTCGAACAGAAGGCCGTACTTTCCTGCCTCAAGAAGGTCCCTGAGAAGAAGCTCCTCGGCCTCCCTGGCGAGTATGGTCCTCCCGGCGGCAGGAAGGCCGACCTCCATGCGGGCTTCGACCCAATCTTCGGTCAGGATGATCGATGTCCTCTCCAGCACCTCCTGCCCGCCCGCGTCGATGAAGATCCTGCCGCTTTTCCCGCTTCCCCTTCTCACGCCGGGAAGTCTGCCGATGCCCTCCCTCACTTTTCTGGCTATGAAATCGGAAAGGGCGATCCTCCTGATCTTCCCCTCCGCGAGGTCTTCGGGCAGACGAGCTGCCCTTCTCGGGATCCTCAATCTAACCTTCGAGGGAGGCGCAAAAGGGTCGCTCTGTACCCTGTCTATGAAAAGGGTAAACTCTCCTACGCTGTAAGCACCTTCTATCTCCCTGTAAGACTTGTACCCTCTCCTGTCGATCCTGCGCAGAAGGCGCCTCAGTGTCTCGGCATCTGACATACCAGCGTTTCCCGGGACCTCATCTCCCCCCCATGAGTTCCCTCAGAAGGGATTTCAGCTCGGCCACTTCTCTCCTGAGCTCCCTCACCTCCAGTTTTAAGCGTCGGATTTCCTCGTTCTCCCCCTCGACGTGAGGAACGTGCTCCTCGGCGAGAGGCGGTCTTTCCCGGAGGGTACCTTCGATTATCTCCTCAAGCACATCCCTTACCTTCCCGTAGGCACCTGTGATCGGCTGAATCCCGTATTGAGCGAAGTACTCCTGGGCCTTCGGTCCCATCCCGCCGGTGACTATAGCGTTGACGCCGAGCTGATTCATGAGCTGAGGGAGTTCGCCAGCCGCATGGCTCTCGGCCGAGGGATTATCCACGTTCTCGACCTTCTTCACGTCCCTCCCGTCAAGTTCCACGATGACGAAATAAGGGCACCTCCCAAAGTGATAACTTATAACGCTATCGAGCCCCTTCGGCTCGTCGGCTGTGAAAGCTATCCGCATTTCAACCCTCCTTGTATAGGATCTGGTTTTCCATCATGTGCCCGATTCTATGGCCTTCGTTATGTCCTCGGGCTCGACTCCTGGCGTCTCAGCGCCGGTCTTCTCATAAAACTCCTCGATCCTGGTTATCAGCTTCGTCCTCTCCTTCTCCGTGTCTTTAAGTCCTTCTTCCAGAACCGCCAGCGACTCCTTGGGATACAGGGTAAAGTCACCGGTGATGACTATGTCCTTCAGCGTCTTCCTCTCGACCTCCTGGGCTGTCCTTATGAGGCCACCTTTTGCCTTATACATCCCGTAGAGGATCTCTATCCCCTCTTTGATCTTGACGCCCCGGGGTATCTTCGGCGTTTTCTTGTAGAGAAACTCGGGAGAATTGAACCATCGGGCAAGTTCTGTCATTTTCCTCACTATCTCCTCGTCCAGCTCGACGGGCTCAAGACGCCCCAGGACCTTCTCAAATTTCTCCTTCAAAACCCTGACGATCTCCCTTCTCGGCGGCAGGATGCCCAGTTCCCGCTTCATGGTCGTCACGTTTTCCTTCATGGTCTTGAAGACCTTATCTCTGAACTTCTCATCAGGGACTTTGATGGCCTTTGTCATTTTATCGTAGTCGAAATCAAGGATCACCGATCCGACAAAGACCATGGACTCGCCTATATCGCTTCCGCCGAGCCCTGCTATCTTCCTGCCCTCACGGGTAATGATATCGTTCACCTCACGGAATTCCGTCTTTATGCCGAACTCTCCATAGGTCTCTATGGGCGGGACGGAGAGATACTGATACACTTCGCTTATCTTTTTGGGAAACCTGGGATTGTCCCGGTTCCAGATCACGTGATAGAAAATCTGGTTCCTGTCGAGATAAACCGTACCGCCGCCGACCTCGCGTCTGAAAACCGGAAGTCCTTCCCTGCGGCAATAATCCAGGTCCACCTCGAGTCCAGCATCCTGGAAATAGCCGATGCTTATAAAGGGCTTATCGGGCCACACGATGTTGAGAGCCTCGACGCCCATCCTGGCGAGGGCGTGAAAGATCAGCATAGACTGTTCCCACGGAAGTTCACCCAGATCAAAAAGGTACATAATCGACCTCCTTTCTTAACAGGCGGATTTAGAAAATAAGGTATAAACGGGAAAACCGTCAAGACAAAGGGATGGAATGCCAGCTAACGAGAGCAATCGAACTGAAACTTTTTCTTTAAGAAAAGCTCCTTGCAGGCTTTTACAACCCTGGGGTCATAAAGCGTGCCGCTGTTTTCCGTTATCTCCCTGAGGGCGCTTTCCAGGGTCAGAGCTGGCCTGTAAGGCCTGTGAGAAACCATGGCTTCAACGACATCGGCCACGGCGAGTATCCTCGCTTCAAGGAGGATCTCATCGCCCTTGAGTCCCCTGGGATATCCTGAACCGTCAAGCCTCTCATGATGCTGGTAAACTATTTCAGCGATCGGCCAGGGAAAATCGATCCCCCTGAGGATCTCGTAGCCCACCTGAGAATGGGTCTTGATAATGCTCATCTCGACATCGAAGAGCTCGCCGGGTTTGCTCAGGATCTCTGCGGGAACGGCGATCTTGCCTATGTCGTGAATCGTGGCCGCCATCCTTATGCCCTCGATCCTGTCCTCCGACAGGTTCATCTCATGGGCTATGGCACAGGCCAGATCGGCAACCCTCCGCTGATGGCCCGCGGTATAGGGATCTCTTGTCTCCACAATTCCGGCAATGGCATGTATGGTCCCCTCGAGCACACTCCTGAGCTTTTTCAGGCTCTCCTCCAGCCCTTTCTCGGCTCTCTTCCTTTCGATCGCGATGGCTATCTGATCTGAGGCGAACTGCAGGAGCTCCAGATCAGACTGCGAATAGGCATAGGGGTCGGTGTAGCTCTGGACGACAATCGCCCCGATCACCTCGCCTTTGACCTTCAAAGGAACTCCGAGCCATATTTTTGAGCGAGAACCTATTATCTCGACGAGGCCCTTTCTGACCAGCTCATCCACATCCTCGCTCCTCAAAAGGAGGGGCTTCTCATTCTTGATAACATAGGCGGTGAGGCTTTTCCCCGCTGGGAAGGTATCGAAATGGTCTTTCTCATCTCTGAAATAAGGGAGGGATATCGTGTCCTTTTCCCGGTCGTAAAGGGCTATGAAAAAGTTCTCTGTGTTTATAAGCCTGCCCAGCTCCTCTCTTATCACCTCGAAGAGATCTGCCAGGTTTCTGGCTGTGTGGACGGCATTGGAAATCCTGTAGAGGAGCTCCTGCACCCGGCTGTGTCTCTTCCTCTCTGTTATATCCAGGGCACTCAGCAGAACTCCTACCCTTCTGCCATCCTTGAAAACGTTGGCGTGGCCCTCGGCGAAAAGGAGGGTCTTCACACCGCCCCTTTTCGCCACTATGTCGACCTCTATCTGTCCGGTGCCGAGGTCCATGAGGTCCCTCTTAAGGGTCTCCCAGACCCTTTCCCTCTCAGAGGGAACCACGAAATCCATGGCCTTTTTGCCGATAACTTCATCCTTTGTATAGCCGAACATCTTGAGGGCTGAGTCGTTCGCATCGAGAATCTGCCCGTCCATTCCCACCACGATGTTTACGACCTGACCCCTCTCGAAAAGATAGCGATACCGCTTTTCGCTTTCCTCAAGCTGATCCTCGGCCTTTTTCTTGTCCGTCACGTTCCTTCCGATGATAACCACGCCGTAGGGCTCACCTCCGCTGTCCAGGACGAGATTCGCGCTCACGCTGAAAACCTGGTTTTTTTTCCCACCCTTCCTTATATCGTAGTACTCCCTGCCCTCTATAAAGCCTTTGGAGAAAACTTCCCTGAGGTCTTTCTGGGCCTTTCTTGCCATGGACTTGGGGAGCAAATCCAGGAGCGATTTGCCCTTGAATTCACTGAGATTTCCTCCGCCCCATATCTCCTGCGCGGCTCTGTTCATATCAATTATCCTGCCCTCCATATCCACCACCAGCACCGCATCTTTCAACATTTTGACGGCGTTCAGGAGCTTGTTCAGCTCCTTCTCCATCTGGGATCTCTGGATGGCCCCGCCTATTATGTCGGCTGCAGTCTTCAACGCGTCTTTCTCCGCCGTTGACCACCTCCTCGGCCTCTCGCAGTCCTCAAAGCCCAGAACGCCCCACAGCTCTTCTCTGACGAATATGGGAACGATTACCGCAGATTTAAACCTGTGGTACTTGAGGAGAGCATCCGGCGCCTCTTTTTCGTTCTCTGCGAGGCTGTAGACAAGCTCTCCCTGAGAGAGGCGTTCAAGCCAGCTTCCGGGGAAATTTTCCCGGAGGATCCGCCCATCTTCATCTTCACCGCCGACCCTCACTCCGGGTGCCGCCCACTGCTTGAACATCGCCTCCTCGAGCACGTTGTCTCCTCCGTCAAATTGCAGGAGGTAAACCCTGCTCACGCCTGCCGCCCTTCCGAACTGAGAGAGCACTTCCTCCACATGGCTCTCAAAAATAGGGCTTCTCAGGAAGCTCTTGGCAGCTCCGCTCACGGCCTGCAGTATCTGGTCCCTGAAGCGTATCGCCTCTTCCCCTCGCTTTCGCTCCGTTATGTCCCTGACGATCCCGAGTGCCGAATATTCTCCCCTGTACCTGATAGCTGCAACGGAGAACTCACAATATCTGGTTTCCCCGTCCTTCGTGATAAGCCTTGCCTCATAAGTATCGGGAGCCTCCTCACCTCTCTCCCTTCTCCGTGCGATATCCCAGAGTTTCTCCCTGTCATCCGGATGAACCAGTTCCCAGATATCGATGTCCCTCAATTCCTCCCGGGAATACCCCGTTATCTCACAGATCCTGTCGTTGAAAAACAGGAAACGGTCCCCCCTGTACACGTAAATACCGTCGTGGCTTTTCTCGACTATGGCCCTGTAACGAACCCGGTTCTCCCTCGATTCCAGCTCAGCCCTTCTAAAGGCAGTTATATCTCTCACAACAACTATCACGAAATTCCTGTCCCCCACACTTAATCTGCTGAAAGTAAAAGAGAGATGAACTTCTCTGCTGTTTCTCCTGGTTTTGACCTTGTGTTTGAAGGACGAAAGCTCTCCTGTGAGGACGGACATGGCCTTTTTCCCCACCACTTCTCTCTCGTCTTTGGGGAGCAAGCCGCACAGTTGTTTTCTATTGAGCTCTTCGAGGTCAGCCATGCCCAGGAGCTCGAGGAGAGCCGGGTTGGCATAAACTACCCTGGACTCGTTGAAAACGAGGAGCCCATCTACAAATTGGTCCCCTATCTTCTTCAGGTAAAGAAAAAGGTCCTTTGAAGTCTGTCCGGCTTTCTCTGAAATTCCGGCTTTTTCGGCATCAAGAACTTCGGTTTCCTTCATTTTTCATATCCCTTTCTCCTCAGAGTTATCCGCAAAACGTAAGTTCCCGGAAGCCCTTAAAAAATCAACAAGTATTTAATACGAATTGAGGAATTTAACGCAACTTGATAAAGCTTTAGCCTTTGGGCTTTAATCGGTTGCCGTGAAAGGCAGGAGCTATTTGAGCTGGTTGAAAAAGAAAAAATCGTGCTTTCAGAGACAAAAAGTTGACTAAGTCTCTGCCTCAGTTTATCCTTATGTGCCTTAAAGGAGCGAAAAAAGTGCAGAAAACCAAGAGGGATATCAAGGTCCATATAAACCATGATTTCTGCAAGAGATGCGAAATCTGCGTGAAGATCTGCCCCTTCGATGTGCTGGCCACAGACCCCGACGGCTATCCGGAGATCGTTGCTGAAGACAAATGCACTGCCTGCGGGCTCTGCGAGACCCATTGCCCCGATTTCGCGATCTGGATCGAGGTGGACGGCAAGAACAAGGAACATCCTGCCTATCCTTACCTTCGCATAGACGACAGGATGCCCAATGTCTGGTGCCCCGGCTGTGGGATCGGAATGGTTTTCTATTCGATCCTCAGGGCAGTGAAGGACCTCGGCATCCCCAAGGATAAAGTGGCGATGGTCTCGGGGATCGGCTGCACGGGAAGGATGCCCGGATACGCCGACTTCAACACATTGCACACGACACACGGGAGAGCTCTCGCTTTCTCCATCGGGCTGAAGCTCGCAAACCCTGAACTCACCGTGATAACAGTGCTGGGCGATGGAGACGGCCTCGCCATAGGCGGCAACCACCTGATCCACGCGGCAAGGCGAAACGTGGACATCACCGCCGTGCTCGTGAACAACTTCAACTACGGCATGACCGGCGGGCAGGTCTCGCCCACTACGCCTCAGGGGGGATATACCACTACTTCGCCCTACGGCAACTACGAATCCGATTTTGATTCCTGTGAGCTCGTCAAGGGCGCCGGCGCCAATTTCGTGGCGAGGGGCACGACCTTTCACATAACTTTGACCGACCAGCTCATAAAAAAAGGCCTTCAGACAAAAGGTTTCTCGTTTATAGAAGTCATAAGTCACTGTCCCACATACTACGGCAGGTTCAACGAAATGCCCGATCCCTTTGACATGCTGAACTGGCAGAAAAAGGCCGTTTACCGCGCGGGCACGACGCCTAAGGAGGGAAGGCTCCCCATCGGAGTGATACATACCGCAGATCATCCCGATTATCTTGAGATACTCAAACAGAGAACAGGATTGGCAAAATGAAAAAAAGAAATCGCTACGAGATAGCTTTTACCGGTGCCGGGGGCCAGGGCATGATACTGGCCGGACTCGTCATGGCCGATGCTGTGGCTATAGTCGAGAACCGCTACGCCGTCCAGAGCGCGATGTACGGCCCCGAGGCAAGGCTTGGATCCTCCAGGTCCGATGTCATCATCTCCGATTCCGAGATCGGCTATCCAAAGGCTACGAGGCCTGACCTCCTCCTCGTCATGAACCAGGATTCCTGTACGAAATACACGAAACTCTTAAAGGAAAACGGCCTCCTGATCTGCGATACCACTTACGTCTCTTACATTCCCGGGGAGAAAGACATAAAGAACCTCTATAAGATACCCTTCTCGAGAATAGCGAGAAGCGAATTCGGGACGCCGTTAGTAGCGAACATAATGGCCCTGGGCTTTATCTCGGCAAAAACAGGCATAGTCAAGAAAGAATCGCTGGCCGAGGCGATCAAAAGAAGGGTCAAAGAGAAATTCGTCAACCTCAACCTGAAAGCCCTCGAGAGGGGCTATGAACTTGGAAAGGAGATGTGATAAATGCAGGAGAGAACCCTTTTCATGATAAAACCCGATGCCGTCAGGAAAAAAGTCGTCGGCAAGATAATCACAATGGTGGAGCACGATTTTCACATCGTCGACATGAAAATGAAGAGATTCTCACGGGAAGAGGCGGAGAAATTTTATGAGGTCCACCGCGAAAAGGAATTCTTCGAGGGACTCGTAGAATTCATAACCTCAGGGCCAACCGTGGGGCTTCTTTTAGAGGGCGACAATGTCGTGGAGAGGGTGAGAAAGCTGGTGGGTTCCACAGACCCTAAGGAGGCCAAACCGGGAACGGTCCGTTTTCTCTATGGCTCATCGATCAGGGAAAATGCGGTACACGCGTCCGATTCTCCCGCCTCGGCCAAACGGGAGATCGCCATATTCTTCGGCGCGCCATGACCCATTGACACCGTGCCTTAATTCGGCTATAAATAAGAAATCCTCAGATACCCCGTGGGGAGGGAAAAACATTGAAAAAAATCATAACATCGGACAGTTTAAAGAGCAAAAGGGAAATTAACTTCTCGATTCCCCCTGAGGAAGTCGAGGAGGCCAGGAAAAAGGTGATCGCCGATTACCGGAGGCGGACCAGAATTCCCGGCTTCAGGCCCGGGAAGGCCCCGGTGGAAGTGATCAAACTGCGTTTTAAGGACGAGATCGAAGAGGACACCCGTGAACTCGCTGTGAGAAAGGCAATCGACAGGGAACTCGAGGAAAGGGGCCTCGAGCCGGTTTCTACCATCCGGATCACGGAAGAAAAACCCGGTGAAGATGGAAGTCTCTATGTCACTGCGGAATTTGAGGTAATGCCCGATTTTGATTTTCCTCCACTCCCGACCATAAAAGTCGAAAAAAGGATAAGGAAAGTATCTGAAGCTGATGTCAGGGAAGAGCTCGAGCGAATCAGGAAAAGGGCAGCAACATACGAAGACGTCGACAGGCCTTCCGACGAGGGCGACTTCATCTTCGTGGAGATGGAGGAAAGGGACGAAAAAGGAAAGCTTCTCAGAAAGGAACAGGGTTACCTCGTCCTTGACTACAACGAGATGGATTCGAAGCTCTACGAGGCCTTTTTCGGAAGGGAAAAGGGCGACAAAGTGACCATAACCAGAAAGGCCTCCGATGAAAAGGGCAAGGAAAGGGAGATAAAACTCATTTACAGGATCAAGGCGATAAAGGAAGAAAAACTCCCGGAGCTCGACGACAATCTCGCCAGGCTCCTGGGCTTCAAGGGGCTATCTGAGTTAAAGGAACACGTGCGCAAGGAGCTTGAAGCCCGTTCCAAGCAGGACTCCGAGTCGGAATTCGAGTGGACGGTGATAAGGGAGATCTACGAGAGGATAAACTTTGAGCTCCCCGAGGCCATGGTTGAGGCCGAAATAAAAAATTTGAGAGAGACACTGGATCCGGCGCTCCTCGAAAGGCTTCCCGATGCCGAAACGGAGCTCCGAAAGATAGCTGAAGATCACGTTAAAAGAAGGATAATAATCACCCGGTTCGCGGAAAGGGAAAACATTGAAGTCAGCGACGAGGAGCTCAGAGAGGAAGTAGAAAAGAGAGCCCGTGAGTACAAGATGTCGGCAGAAGCTTACTGGAATTATCTGAAAAAGAAAGGAGATCTCGAGTACCTGAGACAGGTCCTCGCCGGAAGGAAGGCAATGGACCTTCTCAAGGAAAGGGTTAAAATGGAGGTGATTTTCGAGTGACGGACAATACCAGAGATCAGTATGTCCCCTTCGTCGTGGAACAGACGGGCAGGGGCGAGAGGGTTTTCGACATTTATTCGAGACTTCTCAAGGACAGGATCGTCTTCATCGGGAGCCCGATCGACGATCACGTGGCCAACCTGGTGATAGCACAGCTTCTGTTTCTGGAGGCGGAAGACCCTGAAAAGGACATCTACATCTACATAAACTCTCCCGGCGGGATAGTATCCTCGGGACTCGCCATTTACGACACAATTCAGTACATCAGGCCCGACGTCCAGACCATCTGTATAGGGATGGCGGCCTCCATGGCGGCATTGCTTCTGGCCGCGGGAACCAAGGGAAAGAGATACGCCCTTCCCCACTCCAGGATAATGATTCACCAGCCCATGGGCGGCGTGCAGGGACAGGCCATAGACATAGAAATACATGCGCGCGAGATCATGAAGTTGAGGGATCTGATGAACAGGCTCCTCTCCAAACACACAGGGCAGCCCCTCGAAAAAATCGAGAAGGACACCGATCGGAACTTCTTCATGTCGGCCGACGAGGCCAAGGAATACGGCATCATCGACGAGGTAATCGTCAGCCGTAAGGAGATAAGAAAAGATGGCCAAAAGAGTTAAGATAACAAAGCCTGAACCCCGCTGCTCCTTCTGCGGAAGGAAGCAGTCCGAGGTGGGAAGGCTTATATCG
>JAGGUL010000038.1 GCA_021158525.1 Candidatus Hydrothermota bacterium
GGAATACGAGGGTCAGGGGGAGGCCCACAAGGATCCATCTGGTGAAGGTTATTTCCGGCGCGTCGGGGAAGAGGGTTTTCATCTGGCCTGCAAAAACTATGTTGGGGGGAGTTCCCACGAGGGTCGCTATGCCGCCGAGAGAAGCTGCGTAGGCGATGCTCAGCATCATGGCGGTTTTGAACCTGTCCCCCTCCATGTTAAGCTGGCTTATGACGGCAAGGGCAATTGGAAACAACATCATCGTGGTCGCCGTGTTGGAGATCCACATCGATAAGAAGGCAGTTGCGGCCATAAACCCGAGAATGAGCTTTCTCCTCGATGTCCCGATGAGTAAGGCGATTCGCAGGGCGATTCTCCGGTGCAGGTTGTGCTTTTCCATGGCCCTGGCGATGAAGAAGCCCCCGAGGAACAGGAAGATGTTGCTGTTCGAGTATGGCACCGCGACCTTTTTGGCGCTCATTATCCCGAGAACGGGGAAGAGGAAGAGGGGGAGCAGGGAGGTCGCCGGAATGGGAAGGGCTTCAGTTATCCACCACACGGCTATGAGCCACGCCGAGGCCAGAACCTTTTTGGCGGGTGGCATTATGTCGGGTATGGGGAGGAGCAGGAGGATGATGAAACCGAGAGGACCCAGAAAAAGACCAGTTTTGTTGGCTTTCACCTCTGTCGCTCCTTTCCTGAATAACCAATGATATTGCTCTTCCGCGTTCCTGTCAAAAACTCCCCCTTGACAGATGAGTGATGAGGGAGTAATAATAGGAACCGTAAACTTTGAATGACCAGTCAGTCAACTCGAGATATTATATTGAGGGCGGCGAAGGAAGTCTTCGCCGAAAAAGGTTACTTCAGCACTACGGTCGACGATGTGGCGGAAAGGGCTGGGGTAGCCAAGGGCAGTATCTACACCTATTTCAATTCCAAATACAAGCTTTTCGTGACGGCACTGCTACAGGATTTTGAGAAGATCGTCCGGAAAATCGAAGAGAAAGTCGGGGGTATAGACAGAATAGAGGAGAGGATCTTGAGGGGCGTCGACATCTACCTAGACTATTTCGAGGAGAACCTGTTTTTCTTCAAGTCCCTCTTTCTGGAGAGGAGGGTCCTCATAAAGGAAAGCCAGGAGGAAGCAGAGGATGGTTTCTGGAAACTCTACCAGAGGTTCATAGATCAGCTGGCGTCGGCCTTTCAGATCGGAATAGATAAGGGAGAGATAAGACCGCTGAATCCCCGCGTTCTGGCAATTGGGCTCATAGGCGGCATAGACAGGATTCTTTTCTCGTGCTTAAGGAAAGAGGAGAAAACCAGCCCGAAGGAGAACGTGAAGATATTCCTCGAGGCTTTTTTCGAAGGAGTGAAGAGAACTCCTCCAAAAACTCTCAGGGAGGGTTAAGCATGAGTGCTTTTCTCCTTTTGTACCTGCTCGGAGCTGGAAACCTGTATGAGCTGGCTCTCGAGGACGCCGTCAACATGGCTCTCGAGAGGAACTTACAGGTTCTGGCGACCGAGGAGAGCCATAACTCGGCCTACGGAAGTCTCCTACAGGCGAGAAGCGGATTTTTCCCGCAGGTCTCGCTGTCCAGCTCCTATACGTACCTTTCCACGATTCAGAAGATGGAGACCTACCACCTGGTGAGGCTTGAGCCAGATCCACAGAACCCCGGAAGTTTCATCCCGGTTTTCGAGAAATCGGAGATGCCCTTCGGATACAAGAACAACTACGCCTTCGGCCTGACGGTTCAACAACTCCTTTTTTCCTGGGGAAGGCTCATAAACAATTACAAGCTGGCAAAGCACAACCTGAGGAGCACCGATTACGATATCGAGGCGAAGAAAGAGGTGATAAAGGAAGGTGTCAAAGAGGCCTACTACAATTGTCTCCTGGCCCGGCGCTATCTGGATGTCCTCAGGGAGACGAGAAAGGATCTGGAAGAGCACTACAATTCGGTCAAAAAGAGGTATGAAGAGGGATTAGCTTCCGACTTCGAGCTCTTGAGGGCCGAAGTTCAGCTTCGAAATGTTGAACCTCAGATAAAAGCAGCTGAGACAGGGCTTAAAACCGCTTACGACGCGCTGAAACTGCAGCTTAACCTTCCCTTTGACGCCCAGATCAGGCTCAAGGACACCCTGGAATACAGGAGCTTCAATGCCGATCTCGATTCTCTCATCAATCTCGCCCTTTCCGAGAGATTCGACCTCAAGAGCACCGACGAGAAGCTGGAGGTGTTAAAAAAGACCGTGGCTATAGCCAGGGCGGGCAACAAACCCTCTATATTCGCACAATGGGCATACCAGTATCAGAGGCCCTTCGGATTCGAGGACAAATGGAAGGGCATGTGGACCTTCACAGTGGGCCTGCAGTTTCCCTTCTTCGACGGGTTCAAAACCTATGGTCAGGTCAAAAGCATGGAGGCTCAGCTGAGACAGGTTAAGTATATGAGAAAGCTTCAGAACAAAGCCATAGCCCTCGAGATCCGGTCCCTTTACAGGGATCTGGAGGCCAAAGAGGAGGCTCTCAAATCACAGCGAGATAACGTCAAACTCGCCCGCAGGGCCTTTGAGATGGCCGAGGAACAGTACAGAAACGGTTACGTATCTTCGCTGGACGTGATCGACGCAGAAGTGGCCTATTCCCAGGCCAGATTGTCCTACATATCGGCCCTTCACGACTATAACGTGGCACTCGCGAGGCTCGAGAGGGCTTTAAAAGCCGGTTCGGAAAGCCCGTCAGGGGCATCGACCGGCATGGAGATGGAAGGAGCTCCCGCTTCCGCTCAGGGAGGTTCTGCTGCGGGTGCAGCGCCTTCTCAGGGCCAGCGCCCCGGCGGGGCAGGTTTTTAAAGGAGGAGATGAAAATGAAATCATTCGGAGGAAAAAGAATTGGGAGATTCGCGGTCCTGGTTCCATTTCTGATGAGCGCCCTGCTTTACGCCCAGGAAGGCGAAAGGGAGGCCATGACCGTGGAGGCCGTGAGGGTTCAGAGAGGCGAGATTGCCGAGGTCCTCGAGTATTTTGGAACCGTTGCCGGCTACGAGGAGGCTCAGGTTTATCCCGACATGCCCGGGAAGCTTCTGGAGTATACCGTGAAGGAAGGAGATGAGGTCGAGAAAGACCAGGTCATAGCGAAACTCGACCGTTCCGTCCCCGGTCTGGAATTCAAGCCGCTTCTCGTCAAGAGCCCCATAAAAGGGATAGTCGGTATCCTCTATCTGAAACCGGGGCAGGCCGTCGCCCCACAGGTACCCATCGCTTTCATAAGCAACACCGAGAGCCTCGATGTGGTTGTGGAGATGCCTGAGTCAGATCTCAACAGGATAAGAATAGGCGACGAAGTCGACGTTTATCTCGATTCGAACGTAAAAATTCCCGGCAAGGTCCACAGGATAGCCCACGCCCTGAATCCGATGTCCCGAATGGGAACGGTGAAAGTCCGCCTTCTCAGGAGGCAAAGAGGATTGCGTCCCGGAACCCTCGTCAGGGTCATGGTGAAGACCAGGCTGGTTAAATCGGCGCTGAAGGTTCCTCTGAGATCCCTGATGAGGTCCGATTCCCTGACTTATGTGTTCGTCGTGGAAGGGGGTAAGACGAGGCGAAGAGAAGTCGAAACGGGCCTCGTCTCCCGCGGATGGGTGGAGATCAAGAGCGGCCTCCAGGAAGGGGATACGGTGGTCACCCTTGGTGCTGCCGGCCTTCAGGACGGCGAAGCTGTCAGAATAAGGGGTGAAGTGAAATGATAAGATTTTCCGTCCGGCGGCCTATAACCATATCGATGTTGATCGGGGTTCTCGTCGTGATGGGTCTCGTCTCCCTTCAGAAGCTCGGCCTGGACCTTCTGCCGGAACTCTCATTCCCTTCGGTCTCGGTTGTCACCACCTATCCTGGCGTTTCTCCCGAGGACATAGAGGAGATGATCACTAAGCCCGTGGAGGAAGCGGTGGCCACGGTGAGCGGCGTAAAGAAGCTGACATCCATGTCTATGGAGGGCCTTTCTGTCGTCACAGTTGAGTTTAACTGGGGAAAGAACCTGGACTTCGCCGCCCAGGACATAAGGGACAAGTTAGGGTTGATCGAGGACTATTTGCCGGAAGATGCGAGCAAACCGCTGGTTGTGAAATTCGATATAAGCATGATGCCCATCATGGAGGGCTACGCTTCTTATAAGGGGATGAGCCCTGAGGACGTCAGAAAGTTCATAGAGGACCACGTTAAGCCCAGGCTCGAGAGGATAGACGGGGTGGCCTCAGTAACGGTTTACGGGGGCAGGGATAAGGAGATCTGGGTAGAGATCGACCGCGGCAAACTCGAGAACTTCGGCCTTTCACTTCAGGACGTGGTGACGTTCCTCCAGCTTCACAACCTCAACCTTCCTGCCGGCCACATCGTTGAGGGCAGCAAAGAGTATCTTTTGAGGGCAGTGGGTGAATTCAAGGAGCCCTCCGATATAAACGACGTCGCCGTTGGCTACACGAAGACCGGAACTCCCGTTTTCGTGAGGGACGTGGGAAGGGTCGTTGAGACCTTATCCGAGAGGAGAAATTACGTCACCGAGAACGGCAAGGAGACCGTCTTTTTTGACGTCTATAAGCAATCAGGAACCAACACAGTAAAGGTTCTGAATAAAGTGAACGAGGAGTTGAAGAGAATAAAGGCCGATTTCCCTGATTTTGAGCCTGTTGTAGTTTCCGATCAGGCGAAGTTCATAAAGAGAGCGACGGGCCGTACAACGAACAACGCTCTGGTGGGCGCCCTTCTAGCAGCCCTCATGATCTTTTTCTTCCTGCGAAACTGGAGGCCCACCCTCGTGGCAGCCCTCGCCATTCCCCTTTCGGTCATAATCACTTTCATCGTTATATACTTCGCCGGCTACACCCTTAACATAATGACCCTGGGAGGGATCGCCCTTGGCGTGGGAATGCTCGTGGACAACGCGGTCGTGGTAATAGAGAACATCTTCAGACATCTCGAGGAAGGCGAGGACAAGATGAAGGCCGCCATAGACGGAACGCGTGAGGTCGGCACTGCCATAAGCGCTTCGACCTTCACCAATATAATCGTTTTCCTCCCCCTGATATTCGTGGGGGGCATTGTCGCTAAAGTGACTCACGAGCTTGCCGTCACAGTGGCTGCGACCCTTTTGGCATCCCTTTTCGTTGCTGTCACCATAATTCCTTCGCTGGCCCGTGTCTTCTTCAAGGAGAGGACAAAAGAAGCTTACGTCAAGGCATTCGGCGAGGTCTGGTTCAATCCCATCAGGCGGTTTTACGAAAGAATTCTCAGAGCTGTACTGAGGCACAGGTTGTTTGCTGTTTTGGCAGCCGTGATCCTCTTCGTGGCCTCGATCTTGCTCATTCCCAAAGTAGGAGTGGAGTTCATGCCTCAGATAGACAGAGACTTCGGAATGATTAGAGTCACCCTGCCCCCGGGGACTGATCTCGACGAGACGTTGAACTACATGCTTCAGCTCGAGGAAATAGCAAAAAGGGACCCCGACGTTAAGATCGTAGGAAGCATATTGGGAGAATTACAGGAAGCGGAATTGGCCTCGTTTATGGGCGGAACCGGGGTTAATTCGGGGATGCTGTATGTCGTCTTCGTGGACAAGAAATTCAGAAAGAGGCCTTCCTACGAGACGATTAACGAGATAGTAGCAAAGGTACCCAGCTACAAAGATGCCAAGGTTGAGGTCCTGGACATATCGAAGATGGCGTTCCTGGGAGTTGGGGAGAAACCAGTCAACATCAAGATCTACGGGAAAGACCTGAACACCCTCAAAGAGCTTGCGATGAACATAAAGGACAGGATCGAGGGGACGCCTGGCCTCGTGAGCCCATCCATATCGCTCGAGGAGGCAAAGCCCGAGATCCTCATAAAGATCGACAGAAAAAAAGCGGCTTATTACGGTCTGACGCCCGTTCAGGTGGAGACAGAATTGCAAGCTGGGCTCCTGGGCAAGGTGGCCACCAGGATAAGGATCAAGGGCGAGGAGATCAACACGAGGGTCAAGCTGGAGGAGGATCAGACCAAGTTCATGGAGGATATAAAGAGCCTCAGCATCAAGACGCCGCTCGGTACCAGGGTTCCGCTCAAGGAGATAGCTGATATCTCCTATGGCCTCGGCCCGATCAGGATCGACCGCGAAAACCAGGTTCGTACTGTGGCGGTGGGCGCCAACGTCGCAGGGAGGACGACCGGTGAGGTGGTCAGGGACCTGAAGAAGAAGTTGGCCGGGTTCACTTTGCCCCCGGGATACACCATGGCCTTTAAGGGCGAATGGGAGGACATACAGGATATGCTGAAGAGCATGGCTTTCGCCATCATGGCTGCCATCCTCCTGATCTACATGGTTATGGCGGCCCAGTTCGAATCTTTCAAGGATCCGTTCATAGTGATGTTCACGATGCCCCTTGCCATTATCGGCGTCGTCTTCTTCTTCCTGGTCACGAGGACGACGATATCCCTTCCCTCGCTCATGGGGACGCTGATCCTCGTGGGAATCGTGGTGAACAACGCCATCGTCATGATCGATTACATCAAAAAACTCAGGCAGAGAGGACTTCCGGGGCTCGAGGCTGTGGTGAGGGGAGCTCAGGTGCGTCTCAGGCCGATCCTCATAACCTCACTGACCACGATCCTGGGAATGGTGCCAATGGCGTTGTCCCGCTCGGAAGGATCGGAGATGCGCGCGCCGATGGCCATCGCCGTTATAGGAGGCCTTCTGACATCGACTTTCCTGACCCTATTTGTCATTCCCACCCTTTACACTTTCTTCGAGAGAATTAAAACGAAGGAATAATTAACAGGAACGGAATTTAATTGTGGTGGCGTCCCGATCGAAGATCGGGACGCCACTTTTTTATAGAAATTCGTCGGGGCCAAAAAATTTGATGGCTTCGTTGGGGTCGGGTCGTGCAGGTTGCACGACCCGACCCCGTAGAACTTATTGTGGGCTAAGCTTTTAGACGGTATGATCATGTGCGTCAAGTTTATTATCGAGAACCCTTTGAAAATCAGAAACTTACAGGGTCATTCTGAAAGCTGTGTTTCGGTTGTAAGCTAATGGATAGAGAGGTCGAGCGCCCTCAAAGTAACCGGGGAAATTTATGCGCACATCCTTATTTTTGCTAACCCCTTGAATTCGAACTGATTAGATGGGGGTCGGGCCGTGCAAGTTGCACGGCCCGACCCCGATTTTTCAGATGGCAAAAATGGTGGGCGGGGGACTGAAGTCCCCCGCCCACCATTCACCCATAACCGTTTTGAACGGCTGGACTTGTGAGGTTGCACCTGTCGCGTATTCTATTTAAAGTCGCGACTTAAAAAGGAGGAGTGAGTTTATGAGGATCATACTCCTGTTTCTGCTGTCCCTGAGCGGCCGCTATGAGGGGCCAGTAACGCGAAGCCTGTCCCCGTTGCCGCCCTCGGCTATCGGTCACCTGTCCTTCGAAAAGTTCTCTCCGCCTATTATGCCACTTCCGGAGGAGCCAAATCCTCAAGGAAGCGGCTCGAGAAGGTGGAATTACCAGCCCGATGGCTCTTCGAGCTTTCCCGGCGATAATACGATTACCAATTTCCAGGGCATATTTTTCACGGGATGGTTTCCTCCCGACGTCCAGATCGCAGCAGGACCCGGTTATGTGGGCGAGGTAGTTAATTCGAATATAGCTTTTTATGATACTCTCGGCAACCTTCTGTACAGTAACACACTTTACAATTTTTTCTCTCCGCTCTCGCCCTCCAACAATTTCATTTTCGACCCCAAGATTGCCTACGATCCTCTCGGAGGAAGGTGGTTGGTGCTGGCCCTTCAGCAGAACTCTAATAACAGCGAGTCAAATTATTATCTGGCAGTTTCTCAGAGCTCGAATCCCCTGGGAAGCTGGTATTATTACGCTCTGGATGCCACTTTAGATGGGTCAACACCCTCAAACAACTGGGCCGATTACCCAGGGCTCGGGTTTAACGATTGGGGGATCTTTATAACTTCCAATCAGTTTGACTGGAACGGGAGCTTTTCCTATCCGAAGCTCAGGGTTCTGGATAAAACCGCTGCCTACAACGGCACACTGAATTCCTGGCACGATTTCTGGAACCTCTCCTATTCTTCGTCCTGGAAACCCGCCCAGTCCGTGACAGCAACTCAAACCGAGTATATCCTCAGAAGCTATTGGAACGGCAGCAGCTATATCTACGGGTGGAAGGTAACGGGATCGGCTTCCTCTCCGAGCATCTCGTCGAGGTATAATATCTCCGTGGCTCCTTACAACCCTCCTCCCAATGCTTCCCAGTACGGTGGCAGCACACCTCTCAATTCGGGCGATGCGAGAATGCAGGACGTCACATACAAAGATGGCTTTATCTTCGGGACTCTGGGAGAGGAGAATCCGCTTTATTCCGGGTACTGCGCCTCCAGGTATTTCAGGCTCGATACGACTTTCACCGTGATCGAGGACATTTCCTACGGCGACAGCGGATACAACTATATCTACCCGAGGGTTGCTCCCGCTAACTCTTTTGTGGCGATGGTCTTCACGCGTTGCGGTCCCCTCGAATTCGCGGGAGTGAGATATACGACAAAAGCTCTGAATGCGACGGCATTCGATCCCAGCACATTGGTGAAAGCTGGAGAAGCCTATTATGTTCAGCTCGATGGTTCCGGAAGAAATCGGTGGGGCGATTATTCGGGCGCTTACCTCGATCCTTCGGGCACAAGCGTCTGGGTGTGTGGGGAGTACGCATCCACAAACAACCAGTGGGGAACATGGGTGGCGAGGGTGATACATTCGTCGGGTGATACTGTGCCGCCGCCGGCTCCGGTTCTCCTGTCGCCTCCCAACATGATTCACACCAATGCTGCCCCGCTCAGTTTCATCTGGAGCTCGGTCCAGGACAGCTCAGGTATTCTTCGATATGAGCTTCAGTATTCGGTAGACCCATCTTTCAGCGGAGCAAGCACGATAAACGTTTCCGATACGACTTATTCCTTAACTCTCCCCGACACCATATATTACTGGAGGGTGAGAGCTGTCGACAGCGCTTATAACACGGGGAGCTGGTCAAACACGTGGCTCTTTACGCTGGATACCCATCCCCCTGGAGTTCCTGCCCTGCTTTATCCCCCGAACGGTTCATATCTTGCTACTGCAGATGTGACATTCCAATGGGGATCCGTTGCCGATCCGGGATCAGGCGCAAAACTTTCCCCTGTCCGCTATATTATCGAGATAAGCAGCATCTCAATGGGAAATACCATCTGCGACACGACCGATACCAACACATACCAGGTTGTGCTCGCGGAAGATATGTACATGTGGCGAGTCAGGGCCTTCGACGTGGCAGGAAATGAAGGAGTTTTCAGCTCGCCTGATACCTTCGGTATAGACCTGATCCCTCCCAGCGTGCCCCTTCTCATATCGCCGGACGACGGTGCCGTTATAAACGATAGCACACCGGATTTCGTGTGGCACAGCTCCTCGGACAATTTAAGCGGCATCCATCACTACGAGGTCGAGGTTGCCCAGGATCCTTCCTTCGCAGGCTCGACTGTCTATCCTTCGACTGACACCGTTCTGACGATTCCATCAGCCCTCACGGATGGAATGTGGTACTGGAGGGTGCTTGCCGTCGACAGCGCGGGGAATTATGGGAATCCCTCAGACTCCAGGAACTTCGAGGTCGATACCGATGTTCCCGATATTCCTGTCCTCATTTATCCGTCCGACGGAACCGTCACAGGATCGCTTCCCGACCTGATCTGGGGCGAGGTTCTCCGCTCAGCAGAAGAAGACGGGGACAAATCACAGGTCTTCTACACGCTTCAACTGAGCCCCGATACCTTCTCCGGAACTATCTGGACATATACGTCCCTTTATGACACTGTTTTCTCAGTTCCCGACAGTCTCTTTCCGCCCGATAGCACCTTCCGCATGTACTGGAGGGTAAGGGCCGAGGATGAAGCCGGGAATGTCGGGCAATTCAGCGGATCGAGAAGCTTTATTTACGATGTTGTGCCCCCCGAGATAGAGAGCACCGTGGTTTTCGGCGATACGCTCGTGGCACCCGACTCTGTGGCCGTGACGGCTGTCATCAGGGACTATTCCGGAATATCGGTCGCTCTCTTACATTACAGGTTCAGCGGAGGAAACTGGATAACGGATACCATGGTCCAGAACGCCGGCGATCTTTACATGGGATATATTAATTTCGAGTTTGAAGACAGCACCGGTCCGGTGGAATACTACATAGAGGCTTTTGATAATTCCGATCCAGCCAATTCGTCCCGAGACCCGGACTCCGGCTATTATACCTTTGTACATCTCCGGATTTGCGAGGCGAGCTCTGCGGGTGAGATGTTGATGTCCGGCCCATATCCCAATCCGGCATCTTCAGAGGTCGAGTTCAGTATCACCGTTCCCGATAAGATAGCGAGCCTTTTCTCCATCTATGATGTGCGAGGCAGATTGCTATGGAAGTCGAAGGAGTTCCTCCAGCGCGGATACAACCGGATAATTCTTAACGTCAGATTGAGCCCGGGGATCTATTTTGTAGTTGTGGATGTGCCCGGCAACGGTGCCATTCGCAGAAAGCTCGTGATAATGAGGTAGGGATATCTCTGGCAGAAAGGGGACTAAAGCGACTCGGGTATTGTGCAGCTGTTCTTGTTTCCTATCCCTGGCCGAAAGTGATATTTTTATCACGGGATGAAGTTTGGCGTTAGCAACGGCACATTTTCGAAACAGAGGAGGATGGCCGGATAAAAATTATCGGGTGGGATCAATAAGTCTTCCAAAGAATAGAATATTTCCGTTGTGTCTTTGCTGGATTATGAATATGAATGGGTGGTCCGCCAGGAAGATTCTTTTTTTTCTCTTTACCATCTCAGGAGTGCACGCTATAATCGTAGCAGTTGCAGTATAAGCTTTTGTGCCCTTTTCATTGACTTTAACGCAGGTATGGTGAATCACGGAACTGATAAATAAGCCTTCGTTATTCGTCATTCCTGAAAAATCAGCCCTTTTGGCGTTAAATGCTGTCGGCATCCCCAGGGTTTTCAGGTGATCATTCAGGATATATTCTGCCTCTATTTCAAATTTCGGCAGAAATATGGCATCCAGTTTTGTTATTTGCATCTGGCTCTTATATTCAGCAAGTTTTCTTGCTGATAGAGGCTCTATGCTATCGAGGGATTCTGTGGGCAGAAGAATTAACATAGAAATTCCGCCCAGATAGGGCAATTCCAGAATTTGTAGATTTCCGAGATCGGCATAATTAAATCCTTTTCTGTATGTGGTCGTGCGCATCATGGGGACTTTAACAACACTGTCTGGAGTTATTTTGAAATCCATTTCTTCTGTGTCTTCAGGATCGAATTGCTGCTTCCATGTCCCTGTAAAGTGAATGGTATTTGTGAGGACAAACATCGTCAGTTGATTTACACACCCCACGGGGATTAACCCCTTTATTCTTCCGCCAGTTTGTTTTTCTATAAACTTGTTGATAGTTAGTCTGGATTTTTCTGTTTTTTGCAAAGTCAAGGTTCTCTGCTTTTCCAGAATAATATCGTTTGACTATATTTTTATAGTCCTTCAGGAGTGGATAATCTCGTTGAACCCATAATGCATTTCCCATTCTCAGTTCGTATGCTCCATAGGTTTTCTTCAGATCGTTATAAATTATGGCGAAATTCTTTCTCAATTTATCGACTTTCGGGAAGTGGAAAACAGATTTGATCTCGTCTGCCGTTTCACCGTTAGCTCCTTCATAAGCCAGAGCTAAAGAGGAAAAAATACAAAATGGAGAGTACAAGATATTGCCTTTTTCACGTTTTGCCAGCACAGCATACAGATCAAAAGCGAATTCATTGTTAGCGTGTGCCACGATTCCCTGTCCTGATGATATCGAAGCTTCGGCCATCGGCAGCCGTTTTGGCTTGTAGGGAGCGAAGATGGAAAAGGATGCACCTAAAAATATCAAATAAATGAGGTCCAATAAAGTCACGACAAAAACTATCCTATAGAAAAGAGGCATAGATGGTGCTGTTATGGTTTTTAAAATTTTTCCCTTCATATCATTTCGCATTTTAACATTTTTGCAAATTCATTGCAAGTCATCGAGATGGCCCGTAAAATCTTTTCAGAGAAACAAAAGCACAGCGATTGCTGAGTTGTGGGCTCCATAGGTAGCAGGGAAGGAGAGTGTGATTTATCTTTTGGGAAATGATGATCAGTTTGTTGATAGTTCACCGGAGGGCTTGGCGGTGATGATGGGTTATGCTGTGCGCTAACGCTGCCCCTGTGTTTTCGCCGTCCGATTGATTTTCCGGCTCCTGGCAAGTATAATTATGAACAAGTTTTGATATATTAAACCAAGGAGGTTCAGATGAGATTAGCACTGGCACTCGCATTGACAGCGACTCTCGTTCTTCCGCTTGCTTCAGAAGAGAGGGAGAAGGCTCCAGATTTCACGCTGGAGTCGATTAACGGGGATACGATCAAACTTTCGGATTACAGGGGCAAGGTGGTCATACTTGATTTCTGGGCCACCTGGTGCAGGCCCTGTGTGATGGAAATTCCCCATTACAAGGAGCTTTATGAGGCATATAAGGATAGCGGCCTCGCTATCATTGGAATAGCGCTCGACAAGCCGCAGAAAGTTGTTTCCTTCGTCGATCGTTTCGAAGTTAATTATCCCATTGCTGTTGGTGACAGGGCCCTCGCCAGGGAGTACGGCGGAATAAGGGCCATACCCACCACGTTTGTTCTGGATCAGGATGGGAGGATCTACAGGAAGTACGTCGGATACAGGGCGAAGGAGGTCTTCTTGCAGGATTTCATGAACCTCAAGAAGGAGTACATGGCCCGCAAAAAGGCAGAGAAATCAAACAAATCAAAGAAAGCTTCATCGACCGGAGTCGAAGACTGATCCATGGGGAATAACTTTCGTTCTACCACCGTAGTGGGCATCATCAGAGGGGGAAAGGCGTGTATAGCCTCTGACGGTCAGGTCACTTTCGGCGATTCGGTCCTGAAACACAATGCGAAGAAGGTCAGGACCCTTTTCAAAGGAGAGGTTCTCGCCGGTTTCGCCGGCGGTGTGGCCGATGCCCTCGCCCTTTTCGAGAGAATGGAGAAGAAGTTGCAGGAATTCAACGGGAACCTGGAGAAAGCTGCCGTGGAGCTCGCGAGGGACTGGAGGTCCGATAAGGTGCTTCGCCAGCTCGACGCCGTGCTGGTGGTTCTCAACAGGGAGAGGGCTTTTATCATAACGGGGCGCGGGGATATCCTCGAACCTGATGATAAGATAGTCGTCATAGGATCGGGAAGCGGGATAGCCCTCGGCGTGGCCAGGGCGCTCGTGAGGCACACCGATCTCGATGCGAGGACCATATGCGAGGAGGCCATAAGGATAGCTTCGGAGATTAACATCTACACAAACTCCAGCATATCGGTCCTCGAGCTGAATTAACGCCGCAAATTACCGCTCGTAGGGCCGCTAACGCGGGCCCTGAGGTGTCCCCGGAAGAACAAAGGAAGCCAGGGCGTTAAAAGCTGTTGCGGCCCGTGTAGCTGTTTCCAGCCGATGTTGTGACACAATGGCAAGGTCAAACAAATTCTTTGCAAAGACCTTCTTGAGGATTAGCCTCTCCCTGTCTTGGGAAAATACTTCGCCCAGGGCTATTACCATCATGTCGAGGGTATGAGTTCCGGCGTCTCCCCGCCAACGGCATATAAGGAAGAGATAGGCAATCCCGAAGATTATATCTTTTGAAAACAGACGAGTTTCTCTCCTTATCGACGCCGAGCGATCAGTGAGGTCGCATTTCTCGACTGCTCTGATGGACATCCGCCTGTTCCGCCGTGAAAGAGGGATCCCCTCGACGATGCCCTCCGGGGTCGTATCCTGATAGGGGGAATTCCCCGTAAGTCCTCAAGCCCGGGGGCTTTTCAGTATCTGGATTTTCATCAGTTCGCCTTGAAGTGTTCCCCTCGGTACTTTCCGGATCCCGAGATGTACTCTGTCGCTGACGTGCCTCTCGCCGGCTTCCTGTTCGTCGAGCTAATCGAGTTTGTCCTATGTGTTGGCGATGTGAATCCCCTGTTTTCCCTCAATGTCCTGAGCCGAATGAGGCGAGAGATCGTAAATCCTGGAAAGAGAAACTGCAGCTTCCCCTCTCGGAACATAGAGCTTGACGACATGGAACCAGCTTTTTCTATCTCGAAGTCCCTCTCGGTACGGACGAAGTCGGACAGTTGATATCCGAGCCTTCGTATGTTTTCAACCGGATGAGGAACTTGAGGGACAGGAGCTCTTTGGCAGGGCAGGATGGAAGAATAAAGGCCGGCGGCGGGTTTCCTGCGGAAACCCGCCACCATTCCATTACTCCGCATTCGGCTGTGTTACCGTATCTGCACGAGCTTCAGCAGACCAGGCCTACCACGGGGGCCTGGGGCTTCCAGGCATGTCTATGGGAATGCCATCGGCCACCCACGGAGGTCTGGGGCTACCAGGCATGTCTATAGGTATGCCGTTCCTGGTTCCCACCTTCATAGCAGCACCTCCTTTTTACTTCCTTCTCCCGCCTCAGAAGCAGGGTCACGTCCTTCGGCGGGCAAAGGTCTAACTGGTCTTATTTTACAAGGGTCACCCTGTCATGTCAACGGAAAAAATCAAAAAAGTGTGTCATTTTGTCACATTAAAAGGGGATTTGGCAGAATTAATACATTGATACCGAGGGACTTATGTTGGAGTAACAATTTGTAACAAAATTTTTCAGCTGATAATTTCAGGATAAATTTGCAAACTTATCTTCGAGGGGTTTGGTTGAAAAGTGTAACAGATGGTTACACTACGAGAAGGGTGAAATGGCCAGATCTACTGTGATTACAATGAGTTAGCAGATTCCGACGAGATCCCCGTCACTCCTCCTTTTTCTGGCGGTATTCAAGGGGGTCGATCCCGTGTTTCTTTATCAGCCTGTAAAGCTGTTCCCTATGAATAGAGAGGATCTCAGCGGCCCGTTTTATGTTCCCCTTCGCTGCCTGCAGGGCGTTCTGTATCCTTCTTTTCTCGAGGGCGGCCTTTTCCTCTTTTAAGGAAGCGGGAAGTGTCGTGTTGAGTGTCACCCTCGGATCGAGGTCGTCTATGTCGACCATTATGCCCTTGGCAAGCAGCACCGCCCTTTCAACTATGTTCTGGAGCTCCCTTATGTTGCCGGGCCAGGTGTATTTTATGAGGGAATCCATGGCACGTGTCGTGAATCCCTTGAGCTCCTTTCCGAAATCTTTGGCATATCCCTTGAGGAAGTGCTCTGCCAGGATGGGAATGTCCTCGGCGCGCTCCCTGAGAGGAGGTATCTCGATCTCCATATCCAGAAATCGGCGGAGCCTCGGTGATATCGATTCCTCGACGATTTTCCCCTCCTTTGAAGTCCCGAAGATAAAGGTTACTTTCGCCTTTCTCGGGGTGGCCTCTCCCACCCTGAAGAAGGTCTCGGTCTCTATGAGGGAGGCTATCTTTTCCTGGATCTCGAGGGGCACGTTGGTCATCTCGTCGATGTAAAGGGTACCTTCGTGGGCCTCTTCCACGAGTCCCGTCTTGTCGGCCACAGCCCCGGGAAAAGCATCTTCCTTGTGGCCGAAGAGCTCCGATTCGAGGAGATGCTGGGGAAGCGTGGCCGTCTCCAGCTTTCTGAAATGCCCTTCCTTTCCGGCTTTCATGTGTATAAACCGGGCGAGGGCGGTCTTTCCGGCGCCGGCTTCTCCCTTGATGATGGCGGCCCTGAGCTTTTCCGCCCTCTTCTCGATGGAGCGGTAGATTTCCAGCATCCTGGGAGATTTTCCGATGACGATGGGGGAGGGTGTCTCGTCCAGAAGGGCCTCGCGGAGGTATATGTTCTCCTCCTCGATCCTCCTGAAGGCCAGGGTCTTGTCTATTGTGGCTCCCAGTATGTAGGCCACCGCCATCAGGAAGTCCTTCTCCTCCTCGGAGAATATATCGGATGAGACCCTGCTGTCCAGATAAATCGTTCCGATGACCTTCCCGTTTGATATGAGCGGAACGCAGAGGAGTGACCTTATCTTATTCAAAAGGACGCTCTTTGAACCGGCGAACCTGGGATCCTGCAGGGCATCCTGGGAGAAAATGGGCTTTTCCGTGAGGGTTGCCTCGCTTATCACTGTCCTGGATATTCTTCGGGCATCTTTGAGGGTATCCTTGTCCATCTGTCTCCCGGCCGCCATGACGAATTTGCCCTCGTCGGACAGGAACAGGACTCCCCTCTCGGCCCCCGTTATCTCTATTACGACGTCCAGGAGAATGTCGAAGAAGTTCTCCTTGTCGAGAAGGCTGTTGATCACCTCGCTGACCCTGTAGAGGGCCTTCAGATATTTGTCGGGCGGGGCTCCGCTCCCCACTTTCACCAGGGCTATCTTGAGGAGCCTCTCCTTGAGTTTGGAGACTTTCTCGGCAAAGGCTTTGGAACCTATGGCATTAAAGGTCTCCTGGGACTCCTCGAGGAGGTTGAAGATATTTCTTAAGGTTTCCCTCTCGCCCTCCTTTTTCTCGAGGTGATCTATCTCCATCGAGGCCAGCTCCATTTTGGCCCTGGCCAGCTGGAATTTGGCGTCCAATTTTTCGAAAAGTTCTATGCTGTTCTCGTAATGCTTTTTGCCCTCCTCATAATCCCCATTGATCATGAGGGCTTTTGCCAGGGCTCTCTGTCCCAGGGCGAGCTCCTTCCCTCCACCATTGTCCTTGAGGAGCTCCAGGGCTTTTTCGGCGTTCTTCAGGGCCCTCTCGGCGTCGCCGAGTTTGGCGAATAGCTCCGCGAATCCGAGATAGATGTAAAAGCGAGTCTTGTTGTCCTCTATCTCCCTTCTCAGGGCGAAGGCCTTCTCAAGGAATTCCCTGGCCAGGTCGGGCTGGTCCGCATCGAGATAAACCTGTGAGAGGTTGTAGTAAAGCGATGCCAGCCATCGCGGGTCCCCATATTTCTCGAAAACGGCCAGGCTCTTCTTTAGGTAGTAGATGCTCTTCTCAAAATCGCCGAGCTCGTGGGAAAGCGTGCCGAGGTTGGCGTTTATCACCCCTATGCTGCTTTCCCACGTGTCCTGTCTCTCGTATAGCTCCAGGGCCCTCTCGTAAAGTTCCCGGGCTTTCTTGAGGTCACCCTTTTCGTAGAGGATGTTCCCCAGATCGTTGAATATCTTCGCTTCGTCGGCAGCTGAGCCAATTTTTGAGGCATAGGAAAGGGCCTCTCTCATGACCTCCTCGGCCTTGGACAGATTCCCGAATTCCCTGTAAAGGCTGCCGAGCGTGAAAAGCTCCGATATCAGGCTGTACAGGTCATAATTCTTTTTCTGCAGCTCGAGACTGATTTTAATGTGTTCCTCGGCCTCCCGAAGATTTCCTGTATCTCTCTTTATTATGCCCAGGTGATGGTGAAGCCTCTCCTCGATAACCGGGTCTCTCTTTTCCTTGACGAGCTTCAGCCCCTTTTCTGCATAAGAAAGGGCCTCTTTGAACTTTCTCTCGTAATAGTAAGAAACGCTCAGGGAGTAGTAGATCTTCTCGAACCCATACCCTCCCTTTTCCTGAGACAGCTTGGCGGCGAAGTTGAAGTAGCTTCTGGCTTTCTTGTAATCGCCCTGGCTCATATAGGCCCACCCAATCTCGTTCAACACGTCGATCTGAGCCGGCGAGTCGAGGTCAGAGAGTATTTTGTGGGCCTCCTCGAAGGAATCGAAAGCCTCCCAGATTTCCTCTCTTTTCAGGCGAAGTTTCCCTATGTGCCTCAGTACCTCGGCCTTTTTCTCGGGTTCGTCCTTATAATAGAGAAGAGCGTCCCTGTAATGTTTTAACGCCCCCTCGAAATACCCGTTTCTCTCCTCGAGCCAGGCGACTTCCAGGAGGAGTTCTTTTTTGTCTTCCTCTTTACCCAGTTCGTCCGCCAGGTCGAGGGCTGTGATGAAGAAATCCAGGGCTTTGGGAAGGGAGTGAAGTTCTTTGGCCCTTCTCCCCGCTCTGGTCAGGTAATAATAGGACCTGTCTTTCTCGCCGCTTTCGGTGTAATGGTAGGCCAGCGAAAAGAGGAGAGATTCGTCCCCCGTCTCGTTCAGCCTGTTCTCGAGGTATCTTGCGATTTTCTTGTGTAGTTTTCTCCTCTCCTTTTCGGGTATCCTTTCAACTATGATATCGGCCAGGATCTGGTTTTCAGGAAGGTAGGACCCCTTCTTGTCGGGTGCCACTCTGAGGTAGCCGCATGTCCTTAGCTTTTCCAGGCTCGTATGAATCTCCGGTTTCTCACCGAAAAGGCCTTCGAGAACGTCTATATCCAGCGGCTCCTTCAGCAGCGCAGAGACCTTCATTATCTCGAGTTCCAGATTTTCCAGTTTGGAGATCTTCTGTTTGAGGAGATCGTGAATTCCCTGGGGGATGTCTATTTCCTCCAGGGCCTCTTCGTCGAATTCCCAGCCGGTCTCGCCGAAAACGAGGACATCGTGCTCGTACAGGTCATAGAGGAGCTCGGTGATGAGGTAAGGGTTTCCGCCGCTTCTCTCCCGCAGCCATTCGGCCAGTCGGGAGAGATTGGTGCCTCTTCCGAGGACTGCCTTTACTATCTGGGAGGTCTCCTTCAGTGAGAGGGGCGGAAGGACCATCTTGGTGACAAAGGGCTTCTTCTCCAGTTCGTTAAGCCAGTCGCTGAAACCGTTTTGTGTGCTCGATGAGTAGGCCCCGGCGATAAATATAGGGTCATCGCCTATGCTGTGGACGAGATAGCGCAGGAAGGCGAGGTCGTCAGAGGATGCGAGGCTGAGGTCATCGATGATGAGGACGGTTATTTTTCTCTGTGCGTTCTCCTTTTCCCGAAGTTTCTCGATTATGCTCTCGAAAAATTTGAACTTGGCCGATTCATCGTCTGAGGTGGGGCGTTCCACGTCGCCGACGAAATCGAGAAAACTCTCCACGAGGGGCGAGGCTTTGCCCTCATAGGATTTCAGAGGGATAAATAGCACCCTGTGCCCCTCGAGCTGGGATATGAACTTGATCTCTTCGAGGAACCTCGTTTTACCTATGCCCTGTTCGCCCTCGACGAAGAAGGATTGCCCCTTGCCCGTTTTGGCAAGCCTCATGAGGTCCTTGACGGAATCCATCAGGGATTCCCTTCCCACGAAGGGCGAAGACAGGATAAAGCCTTTTCTCGCCTCCTGAAAGCGAGTCGGAGGCTCTACGTCGAATTTGTCCACGACCATCTTCACCACCTCAAAGGCCGAATTGGGCCTGAGGGTGGGTGAGCCGTGGAGCAACTTCAGAACTATGTCCTCAAATTCCTTGGGAACCTGGGAATTGAGGTCACGGGGAGGCCTTATGTCCCTGTAAAACTGCTTCTTCAGGAGCTCCCCCATGGTCTTCGCCGTGAAGGGCTTCTGACCGGTCAGTATCTCGTAGAGGACGACCCCGAGGGAATAGAGGTCAGAACGGGGATCAGGCTTCTGGCCGGTGAAGAGTTCGGGAGCTATGTAACCGAGGGTTCCTCCCGCTGTGCCAGAGAGCTCAAGCTCGTCGGCGAAACCGAAGTCGAGCAGCTTGATTTCGTGGGAATCCTTTCCCTTCTCGATGACCAGTATGTTCTCAGGCTTTATGTCGCTGTGGATCATGCCCTTGGAATGGATGTAATCCAGCACATCGAGTATGTCGAGCATCACTCGCAGGAGGCTTGGGGAGAACCCATGAAGCACCTTGGTGATGGGAGCACCTTCCACGAACTCCATCGCCATGTAAGAGCGATCCTCGCCGAGATAGCCGAAGTCGTAGACCTTGACTATTCCGGGGTGGTTTAAGTGAATCAGTATGTTGAACTCTCTCGACAGCCTTTTTCTGAACTCGTTTCCGGGATTGGAGATCTTGAGAGCGACGACTCTGTTGTTTCTCAGGTCTTTCGCTTTGAATACGGAACCGAGCTCCCCTTCCCCCACAGGCTCCACGATCTCGTAATCGCCGATCAAGGACCCTCTTTTTACTTTAAGGACAGAGCCCATAAACAGTTAACCTCCCTTCCCTCCGTTAAGGTTCCGGATTAACCCCAAAGGCTTTTTCCACGAATTCAAGAGGCCCAGCCACCCCGTTTTCGGTCGCTATGCCACGCACAGTCTTGTAAGGCGTTACGTCGAAGTAAGGATTCACGACCTCCAGCTCTTTCAGGGTCTTCTCGAGGACCTCATCTCTTCTTCCGCTTCGGATCCTGAAGTAATTCGTGGCCTCCTTCGGCAGGATTTTGAAGCTATCCCCTACGAAGAAAACGGGAATCCCTCGATTTTCAGCATATTCCGCCATGGGGGCCGTGCCCACTTTGTTCACTATGCCGGATTTGAGAAAGGCGTCAACGCCGAACAAAAGCGATGAAGCCTTCGTTTCTATTGCCGAAAAGATACCCATGTCTGTCGTCAAATAAGTTTTGATTCCCATTTCACTCAGCTCTCGGGCGAGTTCAAGCCCTTCTTTTTGCGGTCTCGACTCAGTGCAGTAGACCTCAAAATCTTTGCCTCTCTCCCTGGCGAGTTTAAGAACCTCCAGTACAGACGACGAAAAAGAGTGTGTCACAACGGTGTCTCCATTTTCAATCAAATTTTCGGCATTTTCAAGGCTTTTTCCCCTTGCTTTCCTGAAATCAGCCACATAATCGATTATCGCTTTCTCGATTTCTTCCCCGTCCTCCCTTTTGTCCTCGTACTGTGCCAGAAGAAAGGCACCGAAGTTGAGGATCGGAGCCATCGAAGGCTGTGCTTTCATCAGCCGCTCGGCGAATTCGGGAATTTTTGAGACGTCGCCCTCCTTCAGCAAGGCCAGAGCAGCTTTTGCACCGAGTTCTATCAAATAACTTGCGCCGTGAACGTTATCGGTTTCAATCTGCCTGAGCAAGCTTTCATATTCCATCGATCCTCATTATAATAACTAATCAAGGGACGTCGCGCAAGGTGCAGGCCATAAAATCACACGGAATGAGGGGATTATGGAGTTAAAGGGCATACGTGTAAAGGGTGTACTGATGGATGAAAAAGCCATCGGTCTGGCTATCGACCGGATGGCCCTGGAAATAAAAGCCCGTCACGAGGAGTCCAGCGACCTGCTTCTCATCGGGATAAAAACACGTGGGGTACCCATAGCGAGCAGGCTCGCCGATAAGATATCCCGATCTCTCGGCATGCGCGTCACAGTGGGGACCTTCGATATCTCCTTCTACAGGGATGACCTCTCGTTGATCTGGGAGAAGCCCATAGTCAAAGGACACGATTTTCCCGATGACATCACGGGGAAATCCCTGGTCATAGTTGACGATGTGCTCTATACGGGGAGAACCATAATAGCTGCCATCGATGAGATCCTGGACATGGGGAGGCCTGATAAGGTGGAACTGGCTGTCCTGGTGGATCGGGGACACAGGGAATTTCCCCTTTGTCCCGACTACTGCGGGCTGAAGGTTGAGACGACGAGGAGGGAGATAATCAAGGTTCAGCTAAAGGAGGTCGACGACAGGGATGAGGTCTTGATACTGGAAAGGGAGGAGTGAGGGATGAAGGTATTTATCAAGGAAATTGCCCTGAAGACGTCGAGGTGGATAGAGATGGTTGACATAACTTCCCTCATAAGGGGAGCCGTCTCCGAGTCCGGAGTGAAGGAGGGGCTCTGTGTGGTGTACTCTCCCCACACAACAGCAGCCATAACTGTAAACGAGAACGCCGATCCCTCGGTCCGACATGACATCGAGAACAAGCTCTCGGAACTCGTTCCTTATTCTGCACGCTATTCCCACCTCGAGGGAAACGCCGATGCACACATAAAGACCACCATGGTGGGACCTTCCGAGACGCTGATCGTCACCGGCGGAGCGCTTTACCTCGGTACCTGGCAGGGCGTGTTTTTCGCAGAGTTCGATGGCCCCAGGTCGAGGCGGGTTGTCGTCAGGGTGATGGGCGACTAAAAGAGGAGGTTAAGGGAGAGAGAAGCACAGCCCGGAGGCGAAGCGGGCATCGTGCTGAAGTTCGATCGCAGTGAGAGGGAGGAGTTTTTCCCCATTTTTCGAGTGATAGATATTCTTCCCTCAGCGTTGAGCCCTTCGCACAGAGGATAGAGCAGGGGAGTGGAGGGCAGCGCCTCCCTGGTGAACCCATAGATGACTTTGCCCATCGTTTTTATGTCGAAGGCCTTCACATTGATCTTCGTTTCTGCATAGAGGGACGATTCTGTGGTTTTGAAGGTCTTTTCTTCCTGCGATGGCAGGGGTAGCTGCTTTTCCCTGGTCCCTCCCTCGATCCCGAGCTTAAGCCTGAGGTTCTTCAGTGGAGTGAGGCTTCTCTCGAGGAAAACGAACCTGCTCGAATTCAGGGAATAGACTTTTTGTCCCCTCATCTCCCTCGAGTTTGAATATCGGAAGCCTGCCCGGATCCGGGATGATGGGGAAAACCATAGGGTGAGGTTATCCTCGTCGGAATGCAGCTTTTGGGGGTCATCTCCGAAAACGGAGCGGGAGGTCCATCCGCTTATGCCACTGCCCGCTCCCTTCCCCAGCCACCTTGCCCAGTCCACTTCCAGGCGATAGGAGGGATTTGACCATTTACCTGTCCTGTCTATTTGCCCCAATTCGGCAAAACCGAAATTCAAACGGGCATCCAGGGAGAGGTTTCCGGCCTTTCCGCCGTCGATTTCCAGGAAAAGGCTGTTCTCGGAGCTATACCCCGGCGAAACCTCATCGAGGATTATCGAGGTCTTCACGTAGTCTCCCTGTGGGTTCTCATAGAAGCTCGAAGTCGTGGTGTCGTAGGAAAAATTGCCCCTTCCCGGGCCCACATAGAGGTACTTCTGGACCCATCTCCTCCTCCCTGTTCTGCTGAGAGTGCTTGTCAGATCGACATGAAACTCGTCTGAACTGTACCTCAGGGAATTCCACGACATGAAGGTAAACTCTCGCAGGGTGTCACCGGATCTCCGGGTCAGGGTCATACGGCTTTCCAGAGATAGACCGCGAGGTTTGCTCTCGCTCAGCGCCAGGGTAACCTGGTATGTTTTCTCTCCATCTCTGTCGATGTAGGTTCCCACGACGGAGGGGGAGAGTAAAAGATCTGACCTGAAGCCACCTTTAAAAAAGAGAGAGGACGTGTTGCCCTTTTCGATCTCGAAGCTAAAGAAGGGGGTCAGGATATTTCTGTAGGCGAGGGTCCCGGAGAACCTTTTCAGGCCCCTGTCCGGATTTTTCGCCCGGATGAGCTCCGTCCCGAGCGAGAGGGAGAGGCGATCGAGAGTCCAACCTAAGGAAAAGGAGCCCCTCCTCGATTCTGAAATTCCGAGAGACAATCGGCCGATGGAAACTGACGTCCTGATGCCATTATTTCCGCGGTATGACATGGAAAATCGATCTTCGACGAATCTCGTGTAATCCCTGAAATCCACGCCCCATTTTTTCTCGAAGAGGGGCTCAGGGGCGACCAGGGGGGGCGAGAAGGTGGAATCTCGATAGAGGGCTTCGAGCTCAAGATTCATTTCTCCGAGGCCAAGCTGGACTTTCTTTTCCAGCTTAAAGTCGTAGGATTTGCCGAAGTTATCATCGTCATCTCTCGAGGAAAAGATGTTCCTGTCGACCTCCGAGAGGTTCAGCCGAAGCAAGCTCGTGAACAGGTTCCCCTGGAGCTCGAGGCCCATTTCGTAATTGGCTTTGCTCCCGGGAACCTCTATGGCGACGAGGGGAAGATATTCTCCCTGGCCGGAGCCGAGATAGACGTATTTTCCGGCGTCGTCGTCGTAAGTGTAATTTCCCTCTCCGGGCCCGAAATAGGTGAACCTCACCCTGTAATCTCCGTTTCCCTGGCCGACGAACTGAAAGTGATCCGCCTCCTTCACGTAGTCTCCTTCTCCCTGGCCGACATATTGAGCTCCAGATACGTAGATCACCGAGCATGTGTCCCCGATCGAATCGAGGATGCAGAGGTCCTCGTCGCTGAGGTAATCCTTCAGGTAATTTCTGTCATCGCCCGCTTCCGAATAACGGCCGAACAGCCTGAGCAGGCCCATCCGATATGTGGCTTCAAGCGCTCTGATATACCGCCTGCCGAGCTGGCCTCTGTACTGGAATTCGACGGTTATCCTGTCTCTCGAGGATATCGGACGTTTGGGGGTAAAGGTGATAGAGCCTGTTTCATAATCCACGTAATAATCTTTTTCTCTGCCCCTTTTGAGGAGAACGCCGTTGAGGTAAACCTTCTCGCTGCCGGGCACGATGTGTATGCCGCTTTCCCCGAGAAAATAGGGCCCCTGTTTGCCCGTTTCGCCGGCGAAGGTCACCGATCGGAACTTGCCCTTTTCGAATCCGTAAACCCCGCGCAGTTCATATCTGTCGGTTTTGTACCCCAGGCTTATCCCCTTTGTCTTGATGTAGTTCTCGCCCAATATATAGCCTGTATCACCCAGCCTGAGCTTGAAGCCCCCCTTTTCGGCCGAGAGGTATGTTTTGTCGATCTGACTCACCTCTTTGGTAAAATAGGGATCCTGTCCTATATCTCTGTCTTGAAGGACACCCCTCACGGAGAGCCCGCCGGGCGTGATTCCAGAAACCTCGATGTAAGTCGACTGATCGAAGCGCACATCACTTCCCTCCGTGAGCGAGAGGGAGAGGTTTTTCGATCCTCTCAATCTGAGGCCTCCCGATTTCTTCCCTTCTGACTGGAATCGATAAGTTGAAGTGGCGGCACCCTCGTTGATGGGCTTAAAGAGCGTGAAAGATCTCGGAGACGGCACATATAGGTAGCTTACCCTGAGGGTGTCCCCGGGGGAAAGCCCTTTTAAGTAAAGGGTATCCCTCCTTACCTCGAGTTTTTCCCAGCGATTTTTGCCTTTTACGGCATTTATGCTGGATAGGAGGGGTACGCCTTTGAGGGGAACGACGGTGTCGGGCCAGACCTTTGTCAGGGAGTCAGATTTAAAGGAAATTGCAAGAAAGAGGAAGAAAAACGCCGACATCTTCTATCTATCATAGGTCGCTTTCACCTCCGGGTCAAGGAGCTGTTTTCCTGCAGGGTCAAAAAGCATTTTAATCTCAGGAAAAGTCATCCTGCACCGGGGGTTGGTAGAGAGGTTTTTTATCGAAATTAGGCTTGACAAAAGTGAGGTTTCCTCGTCATATTTAGGACTTCCGATGGCTTTCGAAAAGGTTGACCTCGATAAGATCAGGAAGGGCGTGAGGATAACATTTGTACTGTTCGCTCTCATCTCCGCCGCCCTCCTCGCGTTTACCGTTCAGAAAAAGACGTTGCCGGCCCTCAGGTCCTCGAACCCCCTGGGTCTACTTTTAGCCCTCTTTTTCTGGGGACTTTACATCTCCTTCGACACTCTCAGGTTGAAATTTCTGGCAGTCGCCATGGGCAGGAAGATCAGCTTTTTCAGGACATTGCAGGTTATAACGAGCGGCATCTTCCTCGCAGCCGTCACTCCCTTTCAGGTGAGCGGATTGCCCCTGCAGATTTTTATCCTGAACAGGAGCGGATTGAGCGTAGGCGAGGCCACGGCTCTCCTCATATCCAGAGGCATAACCCAGTATTTTTTCATATTGCTGCTCCTCCCCTTTGCGGTCAGGATAATCGGGGAATCGGTGGGATTTTTGATCCGGGCCCTCGCGGTTTACATAGCTCTTTTGCTAGTAGCCGGTATCGCCTTTTACCTGCTGGCCGTGTGGAAGCCCCAGGTGGCGGTCAGGATTATCCCTCGGAGGTGGAAAAGGACACGGGAGAAATTCCTTGAGGAGATAGTCAAGCTCAGGGAGAGCTTTTTCATACTGCTCAGAGGGCGAAGATCCCTTCCCATCGCCCTCGCCATGCTGTCGTCTCTCCTTTCCCTTTTGTTTTACCTCTCCATGATCCCCTCGCTTCTTTTCGGACTGGGGCTCGATCCGAGGCCCCAGCTCTCCATGGCCATACAGGTGATATTTCAGGCGACACTCCTCTACACTCCCACGCCGGGAGGAGCGGGTATCGCCGAAGCTGCAGGGGCGGCTCTCTACTCTCTCGTCTGTCCCAAGTACCTTCTCGGCGTCTTCATAATTCTCTGGAGGTTCTTCACCATTTACATCACTGCCTTTCTTGGTGCATACTTTTTCATCAAAGCCACGAGGGAAGTTTGAATGAAGATAGTGCTCGTCTCGCTCGACTTCAAAGATCTGGGCGCTTTTTCTGCCGTGCGAGGTTTTCTTCAGGACAGATTCGATGCCTCCCTCGAATCCCTGGTGCTGCCGGTGCCGGAGAGAGCCTTCAACCCATTGCGCAGCCAGTATCACGCGGGAGTCATAGTTCAGGAGCTCCTGAATAAGGTAAGAAAGGGGGAATATCTGATCGCGCTGGTCAGCGGAGATCTCTATGTGGATGGGTTCAACTTCGTCTTTGGACTCGCGGATCCTTCCTACAGAGTAGCGGTTGTGTCGGATGCGAGGCTCAGGCAGGAGTTCTACGGATTACCGCCGGACAGAGAACTTCACCTGTCCCGCTTTAAAAAGGAGGTCCTGCACGAATTGGGGCACCTCCTTGGATTGCCTCACTGCCCTGATGCCCGGTGTGTCATGCATTTTTCCAACACCCTGGAGGATACCGACAGGAAAGAGGCTGAATTCTGTGATTCCTGCCGGGCTAAGATTCTGCCTTATCTTCGGAAAGACTGACCGATCCCGCCGCTTTTTCCTTTTTCTTGAAGCCCAGGATTTCGTCGATCTCGTCCTTGTCGAGGGTTTCCTTCTGAAGCAGGGCTTCAGCCAGCGTATGGAGCTTGTCTATGTTTTTTGTCAGGATCTCCCGCGCCTTGGACTCGGCTTCCCTCACAATTCTGCTGATTTCCTCGTCGATGAGCCTGGCGATCTCCTCGGAATAGACCCTCTTCAGTCCGAGCTCTCTTCCCAGGAAGACTTCGTGCTCGACCTTGCCGAAGGTAGCCGGCCCGAGCTTCTCCGACATGCCCCATTCACAGACCATTTTCCTGGCGAGTTCCGTAGCCTTTTCCAGGTCGTCGGCGGCGCCGGTCGATCCCTCGCCCAGGACGAGCTCTTCGGCGACCCTGCCCCCGAGTAAGACGGCCAGCTGGTTGAGCACGTAGCTCTTTTTGTAGATGTGCCTGTCGCTCAGGGGGAGCTGTTGGGTTGCTCCCAGTGCCATCCCGCGCGGTATTATGGTTACCTTGTGGATCGGATCTGTTCCGGGCAGGAATTTCGATACCATGACGTGGCCGGCCTCGTGATAGGCGATCTCCTTTTTCTCATCTTCGGAGAGGACCATGCTTTTCCTGGCTATCCCGAGGATAACCTTGTCCTTGGCTTCCTCGAAGTCAGCCATTTTCACCTCAGATCTTCCGGCCCTGGCCGCGAGGAGGGCAGCCTCATTCACGAGGTTTGCCAGGTCGGCGCCGGAGAAGCCGGGAGTGCTTCTGGCTATGGTCTCGAGGTCAACGTCGTCGGCGAGGGGCACGTTTCTGGCATGGATCTTCAGGATTGCCTCCCGGCCCTTAACGTCGGGTCTGTCCACGACTATCCTTCTGTCGAAACGGCCGGGGCGGAGCAGAGCGGGATCCAGGATGTCGGGCCTGTTGGTGGCGGCCATGACGACTATTCCCTCGGAGGTGTCGAAGCCGTCCATCTCCACGAGGAGCTGATTCAGCGTCTGCTCACGCTCATCGTGGCCACCTCCGAGCCCAGCGCCGCGGAGCCTGCCCACAGCGTCTATCTCATCGATAAAAACTATACACGGGGCATGTTGTTTGGCCTGCTCGAATAGGTCTCTGACCCTGGCAGCGCCGACCCCCACGAAGAGCTCTACGAAATCGGAACCCGAAATGGAGAGGAATGGGACCCCCGCTTCTCCGGCCACTGCTCTGGCGAGTAGTGTCTTCCCTGTGCCGGGCGGACCGAGAAGAAGGACTCCTTTTGGAATTCTCGCACCGAGCCTCCTGAATTTCTCGGGATTCTTCAGGAACTCAATGACCTCCTTTAATTCCTCCTTGGCTTCCTCCACTCCTGCCACGTCCTCAAAGGTTACCTTTGGCCTGTCTTCCTGGAGGACCTTGACCCTGCTCTTTCCGAAAGAAAAAGCCCTGTTAGAGCCCGATTGAAATTGTCGGGCCATAAAGATCCAGAAAAGAACCAGCAGTATCAGCCAGGGAAGATATCCCAGGGCGATCTCCCAGAAGACCTGTTTTTTCTTGGATACCACCACCACGCCCTTCTGGACCATCTCCCTCACCAGGTCGGGGTCCTCGTAGGGCAGGTAGGTTTTGAACCTGAGGACAGGCTCTCCCTCGACCGAGATCTGATCCTTAAAAAGTCCCTTTATTTCCTTCTCCACTATGGTCACCCTGTCAACGTTGCCCCGGTCGAGTTCCTTTTTGAACTCCGAGAAGGAGATGGTTCTCTCTCCGCCTCCAGTGTTCAAGAACTGAAGCAACATAAGTGCCCCGAGAAACAAAAGGAGCCAGACCCCCAGGGTTCTGAAAAGGTCTTTTTTTGAACTGTCCTTCTTTTCCTTCATCCTCCTTTCACCTCTTCCGGGCTTAAGGCCCGGATGTATTTTAATCCTCTGAATTTTTCGGCATAATCAAGCCCATATCCCACCAGGAACAGATCGGGAACCTCAAAGCCCACGTATTTTACGGGCACTTCGACCTTTCTTCTCTCTTTTTTGTCGAGAAGAACGCAGATCTCAAGGCTCCTCGGGTTCCTGGACAGGAGGAGATTATATAGATATCTCAAAGTGAGACCGGTGTCAACTATGTCTTCGACCAGAAGGACATCTCTGTCAGTTATGTTCTGGTTAAGGTCCTTTATGATCTTGACGATCCCCGTGGACTCCGTTGAATGCCCGTAGCTGGAAGTGGCGATGAAATCTACTTCCACCGGCAGATCCATCTCCCGGATGAGATCGGCGAGGAAAACGAAGGCTCCTTTCAGAATGCCGACGAGCAGGGGTGATCTGCCTTTATAATCGGCGTTTATCCTGGCGGCCAGCTCTCTGACCTTTGCCCTGATTTCTTCCTCAGATATCATAAATCCAGAAGGCACGGGGGTCATTTTTCCTAACCTCCATTTTGATGTAAGGCCCTTTTTCCCTGTCGGGCCTCCAGGCCTTTTGAATGCCTGCGACCCAGATTATGCCCTTACCGTCCTCGACCACGGGGATCAGGTCCCTCCTCCATCTCGGGACCTTCCTGTCGATGAAAAGGTCCTTCAATTTCTTGGTACCTGCCTTCGTCCTGATACGATCGCCTTTTTTCCTTCTCCTCACCAGGAAAGGAGGTTCCACCTGGTTGCTCCCAAAGTATACAGTAAAAAGTGTGTTTTTTCCCCTTTTTTGGGCTTTTTCGATGGTGAGAAGGGTGTTTATCTCGGGAAGCTCACAGACTCCGATCTCGAGTTTGCATGTCTTCTCGAGGGCTTTTTCGTTCCTGTAGAACCTGACCTCTCCCATTGAGATTTCAGCTTTTAGCCCTTCCGTGAAGCTGATTCGCCCTTCTTTGTCGAGAAGTTTGATCAGATCTTTTATCGGCCTGTGGCCGGATCCCGTGAGCTCGTGAAGGGCCCATCGAACCACAACGGGTTCGGCCTCCTTCAGGATCTCGCGATCGAGCAAAATCTCATCGGGGAAGGAGGCCTTTTTAGCCCTCTCTATGAGTTCTCGTGCGAGAGATTTCAGGAAATCCGCTTCCTCCTGAAGGAGAAAGGAAGCTTCCGAAACTCTCCTTTCGAAGTCCCCGAATCTCTCTTTGAGGAGGGCGAAGACCCTGTTTCTCAAAAAGTTTCTGTTATACATGATGTTCAGGTTTGTCCTGTCCACCCTGTAGGGAATTCGGCTGGCATCGAGGTAGTTGAGGATCTCCTCCCTCGAGATAGTTACGAGTGGACGTATGATTTTGCCCCTCCTGGGCCTGATGCCCGAGATCCCGGTGAGATCGCTTCCCCTGAGCAGGTTGAGAAACACCGTTTCAGCGTTGTCGGACAGGGTGTGCCCAGTGGCGATCAGGTCCCCCTTCCATTTTTTGAGTGCGCGTTCCAGAAATTCGTACCGCAGCTTTCTAGCGGCATCCTCGAGGTTGAGCTTTTCTTTCTTCGAATATTCGAGCACGTTTTTTTTCTCGGTGAAGAAAGGAAGGCCGTGTTCGGCGGCCAGTTCCGCCGCGAACTCCTCGTCGGCATCGGATTCCTCGCCTCGGAGCATGTGGTTGAAATGGGCAACCGCCAGCTCGAGCCCGTACTTTTCTTTCAGCTCCAGAAGCGAAAGGAGGAGGAAAACCGAATCGGGTCCTCCCGACACAGCGACGAGGATCCTATCGCCGCTTTTGAAGAGCGAGAATTCCCTGCGAGCTCGCTCGATTTTTTCGAGGAGATCCCGGAACATTCAGGTAAAACTCGGGAAGGTTAAAAGATTGCGCATCGCAGTTTAGGAGGCTATTATCTGTTCACGCTCTTTCCCGACCGAGATGTAGGTGATCGGTATCTTCAGAGAGTCTTCTATGAAATCCAGGTATTCTTTCGCTTCCGGGGGGAGGTCTTCGCGCCTCCTTACGGAGCTTATTTCGCCCCAGCCCTTGAATTCCACGTAATTGACCTGAACGCCGTACCAGTCCGACAGGTCAAGGGGAGGATAGAGAAGTTCTTTCCCGCCGAGGGAATAGCTTCGGGCCACCTTCACGACTTTCGTTCCTGCCAGTGAATCGAGCTTGGTAATGGCAAGCTCGCTTGCACCGTTTATCCAGACGGAAAACCTGAGGGCGACTAAGTCGAGCCATCCGCACCTTCTGGGTCTGCCCGTTGTCGCTCCGTATTCCCCTCCCTTTTCCCTGAGGTGTTCACCCTCGGGCCCCTTCAATTCCGTCGGAAAAGGGCCCTTCCCCACCCGTGTCGTGTATGCTTTGGTGACCCCTATGATCCTTTCGATCGCCCTGGGCGGCACTCCGGCGCCCACCGATGCCCCTCCGGAAATGGTGTGGGATGAGGTCACAAAGGGGTAGGTGCCGAAGTTTATATCGAGGAAACTGCCCTGTGCGCCTTCGAGGAGGATATGTTTTCCCTTCCTGTTTTCCTCGAGGAGAAAGACGGATACGTCTCTGATGAAGGGCGCGATCCGGTCGCCGAATTCCCTGAGGTCCTCGTGGATCTCCTTAAAGTCAAAGGGGGGCTTTCCATACCTGGCGCCGAGCACCTGATTGTTGAAGTCGAGGCTCTGCCTGAGCCGCTCCTCGAGATTTCTGGGAGAAAGCAGGTCAACTGCTCTGAGGCCGATTCTGTAGTAACGGTCCCTGTAGGCCGGGCCTATTCCCTTCTTCGTGGTCCCGATGCCCCCCATCAGCTCTTCCTCCCATCGGTCTTCGGCTTTGTGATAGGGGAGCACGAGTTGAGCCCTGCCGTCGATCCAGAACCTGCCCTCCAGGGGAGCGGACAATTTCCCCACTTCCTCCATTTCCTTAATCAAGATATCGGGGTCAATGGCGACGCCGGCCGCTATGGCACCCGTCACCTGTGGCCTCAATAGGCCAGAGGGTATCATGTGGAAGATGAACTCCCTTCCACCGACGGATACAGTATGTCCCGCGTTGGCACCTCCTTGAAACCTCACGACCACGTCGTGTTTCTCCCCGAGATAATCGACGATTTTGCCCTTGCCCTCATCGCCCCATTGCAGACCTATAACGGCAGTAAAGCTCATTTTTCCCTGATCTCCTTGGAGGGCTTTTCGAAGAGGAACCTCTTGATCTTTCTCGTGGTTGTCTTGGGGAACTCCTCCTCCCTGAGGGTTATTCTGCGGGGCCTCTTGTAAGGAGCGAGCCTCCGGGACAGTCTCGTCACTTCCTGGGATATCAGGGCCAGGACGTCATCCTCGGAGGGATTTGATATGCCCTTTTCGGAGAAATAACTGTCGACCTTTTCGTAGTTCGGATAAACGATGGCCTGAATCTCTTCGTCTCCGGATGTGGGGTTTATGCCCTTCAGGACGAGTACCTCCTCTATGTAAGGCGATTGCAGGAGGACGTTCTCGACTTCCTCAGGGTATATGTTTTTCCCGCCCCTCGTTACTATGACAGACTTTTTCCTTCCGGTTATGTAGAGGAAACCCTCTTCGTCGATATAGCCGAGGTCACCGGTCAGAAGCCAGCCGTCCTCCGTGAGGACTTCTCTCGTGGCCTCTTCGTTCTTGTAATACCCTTTCATAACGTTGGGCCCCTTCGCGGCGATCTCACCGATCCCGTTGTCGTCGGGATTGAATATCTTGATTTCGACATATGGTATGGGCAGTCCCACCGATGCGAGCTTCGGTCTGGAAGGCGGTGTGAGGGTCAAAACCGGTGAAGTTTCAGAGAGCCCGTAGCCCTGAAGGAGGGGAAAGCCAAGTTCTCTCATGCCCTTGCCCACCCAAACAGGAAGGGCTGCTCCCCCGGAGACCATATATCGCAGGTTGCCGAACCCCATTTTGTCGCGGACGCTCTTGAAGAGTATCCTGGGCGAGGCATCGCTTAAGAGAGGTTTCAGGGCCTTTGAGGCCCCTTTCAAGAGGTAAAAGAAGGATTTTTTGACCGGTGAGGCCTTTCTTATCTCCCTATAAAGGCCTCCGAGTATCTTCTCCAACAGAAGCGGCACGACGAGCATCACCGTGGGCTTGCAGTGTATGAGATCCTCTCTGAGGTCCCTGGGCTTAAGTGACCTTGCGTAGACTATAGCAGCACCACCGTAAAGGGGGGTGAGGAAACCGGCCGTTGCCTCGAAGACGTGATGCACGGGAAGGACTGAGAAAAATTTATCCCCGGGCCCGTAATAGATGCACTGATATACGGCGTCGACGTTGGACATGATGTTCTTATGGGTGAGCATCACTCCCTTGGAGGTACCCGTGGTCCCGGACGTGTAGAGTATGACGGCGAGGTCCTCCAGTGTCGTGTCCGGCCTGGGAGCTCCCTTTTTGTACCTTTCCAGGATAGATCCCAGTGACTCGGCCTCGCCGTTGTCGTCGATCGATATCACGTGTTTCAGCGTCTTGAGGTCTTCCTTGATATCGAGAAAGTCGGAGACCATTTTGCCCGAGGATATGACGACTTTAACCTCGGCGTCCTGGATGATGTGTTTCCACTCGTGAACCGTGAGTTTGGGGTCGAGAGGCACAGCCACGCCCCCCGCCCAGTGGATGGCCAGATAGGCCATGGCCCACTCTGGGCGGTTTTCACCGACCACGGAAGCCCTGTCTCCCTTTTTGAGTCCGAGGTCTTTCAGCCTCAGGGCGAGTCTCTTTACGATATCAAAGAGTTCTCCGTAAGTAAAGCGCCTGAATCCCTCTTTGCCCCTCATGCTGAGAGCAAGTTCGTCTCGATATGCTTCCGCACTTCGCTCCAGCATTTCGGGAATAGTCATCCAGCCGAGACCGCTTCTTTCTGTGGGGAATCTCATCCCTTCCTCCGTCGTTAACGTTGGCATATTAAAGGTTTGTCCTATGTCTGTCAAGCTCACGGGAACTGGAGCGGTTGAGATAGTTTCTTTTTAACAATAGAATTAGAGGAACTCAAGGGAATCGAAAGGGGGAGATAAAATGTTTGCCCTTTTTATAGTTCTGGTTCTATTAGGTGTTGCCGTTTATTTCGCCCTGAAAAAGACCTCAAGGGTTGTGATTACTGAGAAAAACGGCGAAGTCGTCACCGTCAGGAAGGTGGGGTTTTCGTCCGGTCTTGTTCTCGGGGTTCTCGGCGTCTTGATTCTCCTGTTGATTTTCTTCAGCATAAGGATCGTGCCCGTGGGACACGCGATGGTGAAGTTCAATGTGCTTACCAAGCGGTTTTCGCTTTCCCGGGAAGGTGTTACCTTCGTGCCCCCCGTTATCTACAAGACGTACATATACGACCTGAGAAGGCAGGAGTACACGATGTCCTCGAGGAAGGGCGAGGGAAAGAAGAAGAACATCGATGATTCCCTCTGGTCTCCTACCAAAGAGGGTCTGCAGGTTGGGATAGATCTGACGTGCTGGTACAGGATCAAGCCGGATAGCGTTATAAGCCTCCACAGGAGGATCGGGCCGGATTACGACGAGAAAGTCGTCAGGCCGGCTATCAGGTCCATAGTTCGGCATGTTATCTCGGAGTACCCGATAATGGACGTTTATTCCGAAAAAAGGCGTTTGATTCAAGGGGAAATACTCCGCAGGGTCAGGGAATTGCTCGAGAAAGACGGCTTCATAATTGAGGAGATCGTTCTGAGGGACGTACATTTCACCCCTGACTTCAGCAAGGCAATAGAGGAAAAGCAGATAGCCCAGCAGGAGGCGGAAAGGATGAAGTATGTCCTCGAGAAGGAGAGAAAAGAGGCCGAGAGAAAGAAGATAGAGGCCGAGGGTACGGCAAGGGCCATAGAGATCGTCTCTAAACAGCTCAAAAAGAACCCAGAGTATATAAAGTACCTGTACGTCGACAAGCTTTCGGACAAGATCCAGGTCATAGTTTCCGATCAGAGCACGATAATGAACCTGGGAGAGATCCTGAAGAAGGGGAAGTGATCGGCGGCTATCTGAAGCTATTAAGGCCTTTCAATCTGATTATAGCGGGGGCATCGTTTTTCGTCAGTTTTGTGCTTGCCGGAAAATTTCCCCCATTGAAGGATTTCTTGCTTTCTTTCGGCGTCGTCCTCTTTTTCGCCGGCGGAGGATACGTTATAAACGATTTCGCGGATATTGAGACCGATCGGGTGGCCCATCCCTCACGTCCTATCCCCAGGGGAGAAGCCGATAGGAATCGAAGCCTCCTTTTCGGGCTGACGCTTTTTGCCCTCGGCGCCATTTTTGCATTTTCTCTCAAGCCGCTGCCTCGCCTGATCGCCCTTTTCGTCTTTGTCCTCCTCCTTCTCTACGATTTTTATCTGAAAGATCTGCCCCTTATCGGCAATATAGCCGTTGCCCTCAGCGCTTCTGTCCTCTTCCTTTTCGGCGGAGCTCTCGTCGGCAGGCTTGGGGCGCTGATCTATCCCGCTGTCTTTGCCTTTTTGTATCACCTCGGCAGAGAGCTCGTCAAGGATGTCGAGGATGTGGCCGGGGACAGGGAGTCTGGAAGGTTTACCCTTCCGCTTCTCTGGGGTGAGGACAGGACGCTGAAGTTAGCCGGTGTTATTTATCTTTTTCTGGTGTTGCTGACGCCGATCCCGTACCTTGCGGGTGTTTACAATTTACGCTATTTTCTTATCGTCTTTTTGGGCGTCGATCTACCTCTTCTCTTCGTGATCTGGAGGTTTTTCACCGAGTTTCCGGACCGAAACTTGAAAAAGGTCGATCTTTTCCTTAAAGTAGATATGATTGTGGCCCTTTTTGCCCTTTACGAAGGAGGGTTGGTATGAAGATCGGGGTGATTTCCGATACTCACGACAATCTCGAAGCGATAAGGGAGATCTTTGTCCGTTACGCCGATGAAGGCATCGATACGGTGATTCATCTCGGAGATCTTATATCGCCCTTCGTCGCGAGGATCGTGGGAGAGCTATTCAGCGGAAAGCTATATCTGGTCCTCGGCAACAATGACGGTGACAGACTGTTTTTAAGGGAAGTACTTGAAAAGGCAGGTTTCGAACTCATCAGGAGTCCCGCTGAACTCGAGATAGCGGGGAGGAAGCTGGCAGTCATGCACGAACCGGTCTTTGTAGACGCCCTTGCGAGGTCGGGGTTCTATGACGCCGTTCTTTACGGACACACTCACAGGACAGATCTCAGGCTCGAGGCGGGAACCCTGGTGCTCAACCCCGGCGAGGCCTGCGGTTACCTGACGGGGAAAGCTACCTATGCCCTTTTAGACCTCGAGGCTCTGAAGGCTGAGGTCAGGGAGGTTTAAGTGAACGGACTTGATTTTTTCATAATCGGAATAATCGGTCTGGCTGCCATAAGGGGCTTCTTTCGCGGATTTGTGAGGGAGTTCTTCTCCCTCTTGGGAATTGCCCTGGGAGTCTATTATGCCGCGAATAAATACACCAGTTTCACTCGATTTTTTGAGTTTCTGGGGAAGCCCTTTCTGATCAAAGTCATTTCCTTTATCGTCGTTTTCCTGTTGATCTATCTCCTGGTCAGCCTTGTGGGCGTGGTTATCTCGAAGTTCTTGAAGCTTCTCTTCCTGGGTTTTGCTGACAGAATTCTGGGGATTGTTTTCGGCGCTTTCGAGGGGATGTTCCTCGTGGCGGCCATTCTGTACATCTTCACGATGTTTCCATGGGGAGTTGAGATACTTCATGAGAGCAAGACCGCCGATTTCGTATTCACCGTCGTGAGGAGCATTGTGGGGGGAGGAACGTCCCTGTGAGCCCCTTTATCGAAGTCGAGACCTATTCCGGGGGGAATGCGGATGAGCATCCCCGCAAGATAAAGATCGAGGGGGTAGAGTACAGGGTCCTGGACTGGCATCCTCTCGGTACGATTCAGGGCGTTGAGGGCTTCGTGAAGAGAGAGTTTTACGTCGAACTGGAGGAATTGGGAGCCTTCAGGTTGATCCATTATCCGGAGGAGGAAAGATGGAGTTTGATCAAAATATAGATGGTCTCGTAGAAAAACTTTTGCCCGTGGCTCGAGAGGCTCAGAAAAAAGCCTACGCTCCCTATTCTCAGTTTCGCGTGGGAGCCGCCCTTCTGACCGACGGGGGGCGGGTTTTCGCGGGGTGTAATGTGGAGAACGCATCCTATGGTCTCACCGTGTGCGCCGAGAGGACAGCGGCTTTTAAGGCGATATGTGAGGGGGAGAGGGTCTTCAGGGCTATACTTCTCGTTTCCGACTCCGAAGAGCCGGTCCCGCCCTGCGGTGCCTGCCTTCAGGTGCTCGCCGAATTTTCCGGGGAAGATATGACGGTCATAAGCATCGGAAAGAAAGGCGACAGGGCCGTTTACAGGCTATCAGAGCTAATCCCCAGGGCCTTTAAGTTCAGATGATTTTCAGGAGCTCGTCGATCACTCTCATCAGTTTTTCGGTCGCCACACCGGCTACTTCGAGCACTTCCTCGTGGGTTGTGGGTCGCGGGGAATAGGGGTTCGCCAGATTCGTTATGATTGAAAAGCCGAGCACTTTGACCCCCATGTGGTTGGCCACGATTACTTCTGGAACGGTGGACATGCCCACCGCATCTCCTCCTATTGTCCTGACGAAGCTATACTCGGCGGGTGTCTCGAGGTCGGGCCCCTGAAGGGCCACGTAAACTCCCCTTCGAAGCGAAACGCCGGCTTTCAAGGCTGCTTCCTCTGCCTTCCCGCGAAGTTCGCGTGAATACACGTCATGGAGGGAAGGAAATCTGGGGCCGAAGGCATCTATGTTTGGACCCCTCAAGGGGTTTTCGGGCAAGAGATTTATGTGGTCTTCGATCAGCATTATGTCGCCCGGCCTGAAGCGCGGGTTTACGCCGCCTGCAGCATTGGTGATGATCAGCTTCTTGACCCCCCACAGGGCGAGGACCCTGATGGGGAAGGTTATCTCCTTCATGCTGTAGCCCTCGTAGTAATGGAATCGGCCGGCGAGGACGGCTATTCTCTTTCCCTCTTTCTCCCCATAAACGAGCTCGCCCGGGTGGCCTTTTACGGTGGAGACGGGGAAGTTGGGAATTTCGGAGTATTTAGTTTTTCCCTTGACCTCGAAGAGTTCGCTCAGCCCGCCGAGTCCGGACCCGAGGACGAGCCCTATCTCGGGAGCAAAGCCCGTTTTGCTTTTGAGGTGTTCAACGGCATCGATGTATTCTCTCGGTATTCCTTCCATTTCTCCTCCTATAGAGGTTTGCCTCCGAGGCTTATCCCGAGCCTGAAAAGGGTTGCCACGAGGAAGTATTTTACGAAGAGGATGAGCAATATCGCGATTAGCGGCGAGATATCGATCGGCGTGTAAAACAATCTCAGGGTTCTCCTTATCCAGAACAGAAAAGGGTCGGTGATGGCCCTGAGAAATCGAACGATGGGATTGTAGGGATCGGGATTCACCCAGGAGACCAGTGCCCTTATTATGATCACCCACATGTAGAGGGTGAGAGCGATGTCGAGCACCCTGGCTGTCGCCACAAAAAGGTTGCCTATTATGAACATTTCAGCTCCTTTCTCCGAAAATCGCCCTTCCTATCCTGACGATGGTTGCTCCTTCCATCACTGCCCACTCGAAGTCCTCGGTCATTCCCATGGAGAGAATCGGCAGGTCTATAGCGAATTTTTCCTGGATTTTGTCCCTCAACTCGCGGAGCAGTGCGAAAGCCTTTCGCGAATTTTTCTCTGAAGGGGGGTAGGGGCCGAGGGTCATCAGGCCTCTGAGTTTTAAATTTTCAAGGCTGAGGCACTTTTCGACGAGGCTCTCCGTTTCTTCGGGTTTTACCCCGTGTTTTTGTGGCTCCATGGATGTGTTCACTTCGATGAGCACTTCGAACGGGGTTTCCGCCCTCCTGTTGATTTCCTGGGCGAGCTCGAGAGAATCCACCGACTGTATCATCGAGAACAATCGCAGGGCTTTTTTGACTTTATTTCTCTGAAGGTGGCCGATCATGTGCCATTCGGCATTTCCCCTGACCAGAGGTATCTTCCTCTCAGCCTCCTGAACCCTGTTCTCGCCGAGGAGGTGGAGGCCGGCTTCGATGGCTTCTTCTATCCTTTCCGGATCGACTCCCTTTGTCGCTCCCAGTATGCTGACTTCGTCGGGATTCCTGCCGACGATGATCGCTGCCTTCTGGATCCGTTCCCTCACTTCCTCAAGCCTTTCTTTTACTTTCATTTATCCTCTCCTCGATGAAAGAGATGACCTCATCGCGGTTTCCTTCGACCATTAAATAGATCCCCCGAAAGTTCTCGAGCCTCCTGGGCCTGCTGAAAGGGCTCAGAAATATCCCGTTTTTGTCTGCCTCGTATCTCTTTATCTCGGCCCAGGGCCTTTTGAGGGTATAGAGGGGCCTTTTGATCGTTATTTCCTTCTCCGTCAAGATATATTTTGTGGGCGTGTAAAAGGCCGAGAGGGATCCGAGGAGAAGGAGAAGGCCGAAGAGAGCCCAGTAGAGTCCCGCGAAAATATAAAGGAGAACGCCTGTCCCCAGAAGGGCTATGACGAAGATCATCAGTTTCTTCCCTCCCTTTTTTATCGGCAGGACCTGCCAGCTTATTTCCCTCTCGGTCATCGGAGCTATTTTATCCTCGGGCATTGCGTTAAGTCAAGGTTGACAGGCAAAAGGCTACCGGATACTTAATTAAAAGATGAGGAGGATATTTCTAATCTCGGCTTTGATTTTCCTCGCATCATGTGCTCCTAGCGGCCATCAATGGGTGGAATACGGGATCGCGAGCTGGTACGGACCCGGTTTTCACGGCAAAAGAACGGCTTCGGGCGAGGTCTTCGACATGTACAAACTGACCGCGGCACACAATCACCTTCCCTTCGGCACGATCGTCGAGGTGACCAATCTGGAGAACGGCAAGAAAGTGACGGTCAGGATAAACGATCGGGGCCCTCACAAACGGGGAAGGATAATCGACCTCTCCTACAGAGCTGCTCAGAAGATAGGATTGATAGGACCTGGCCTGGCGCGAGTACGAGTGAGAGTCTTGAAATGGGGAAAGCGGCCTTAGGGGCTTCCTCGACATCTTCTCCTCCTGAGGATGGGGGTGGTGCTCGGCAGCACCACCCCTCTTTTTTTACCTTAAAAGCATGAACTTCTTTGCCTCTCTCCCACTCCCTGCCCTGTATTCCAGAAAGTACACTCCGCTTTTCATCCCCTTAAGGTCATTTTTTCGATTACCCCATAGTTTTTTCATATTTTTAACTTTCTCCAGCACATCTCCTGCAAGTCTCCTGATCCACTCCTCAGGATTAGACTTCGCAACCTCCTCAAGCTCCCTGAGTGCCTATTTTTTACCCATCTCCTCCAGAAGATCTATCGCTTTAGTCTGTAAATGGTCTTTGAATTTCTTCTTTTGCTCCCTTATTTCTTCTTCCGTCATATTCTCAAGACCCATGTAACCTGCCCAATCTACCGACCAGTTTTTTTTTCACTTTCAGCTTTGGACCTCTAAGGCTAATCATTAACATCAAAACACGTTTCCCCCTTACCTTTGTTTCAATTCGTATACGATGATAGTTGAGTTGTCTTTCCATCTGTAGCCCAACCTTGCCGGCATCAGTCCAGGCGGTAACTCCGCCAACCTCCTCAAATCCGTCCCATCGATATTTACGACATAAAGATAAGCCTCTGTTTCCTTATCCCTGATCGGATCCACTTTAGCCCAGTAGTAAGCTATTTTCTGGCCGTCAGGACTCCACTCGTAGTCGCTTCCCAGCAACCTCGCCAATGTCCTGAATTCACTTCCGTCGACTTTCCCCAACCAGACGTTCCCCTCCTTCGAGTTGAAGACGATCCACTTATCATCGGGGGAGAAAGATTTCCAGAGATCTCCTCCTTCGGCGAGGAGCCAGTGTGTATCTTTTTCTACGTCGTATATCCACAGGTAGGGCCTGAAAGGAGCCCTTTCTCCCTCGATCCTGTTATATGCGATATACCTGCCCGTATTCGACCAGACTAATCCCTGCCATTTCTTCCATTTACCGATTTTTTTCTTTATCCTTCCATCTCTGCTGATCAGCCAGAAGTAATAGCCTTCGTCAGGAATCAGTTCTCCGAATAATGCGATCCATTTCCCATCGGGCGAAAATCTGGGAGGGCTCGCTATAATTCCCCTTGTGCCTTCAAATGACAACAGGGTTTCGGTTTTGTTATGTGATATGTTATAAATCGCTAACTTCTTTTCCCAATCCCCGAATTTTCGAAAACTGAACATATAAATAATCTCACTACCGTCGGTGTTAAAGTCGGCGATGTGAACCCTCTGGTAACCGAGAGGGCCGTAATTCCATAGATAAATTGAGCTCTTTTCGCTGAAGAGGAAACAAAAAGTTTTCGCTGTCCTGTCGAGAAAGGCGAGGACTCTGTAGTCTTTCGAGCGGGCCGCAAATTCCAGGTTGAGGCCTTTAACTTCAGGGACTCTGAGGATTGTTTTCTCTATTTTTACCGCTTTTGTCTCTGCTCCGAACAGGGAAAACAGCAAGAAGTATATTGACGGCAGCATAATTCCCTCTTTTCTAAAGTTTAGCCTCAGGGATTTTTCAGGTCAACTTTCCGGATCACTCTGAATGATTTGCACAGATGTATAAGGCTAAGGCTGATCGCCAGTGGGGATTCCCTGAGCTGATCAGCTTTTTATTTATTTTAGATGGAGAGGAATCCAATGTGTTGAAAAGGGCGGTGCTTCTCGTTAATATATAAACCTGACTGAAGCCTCCGTAGCTCAACTGGTGGAGCAGCTCATTCGTAATGAGCAGGTTGGCGGTTCGAATCCGCCCGGGGGCTTAAAGGCTGAAAGTGAAAAATTTATTATTCAGCGTTTCGGGCCTGAGAGGCATTGTTGGGGACGGGTTGAATCCCCTCAATACAGTTCGATATACAGCGGCCTTTGCTTCCTGGAACGGGAAGGGATTGTATCTTCTCGGGAGTGATACCAGGCCCCACGGGGATGTGTTTGTCGATCTCGTGAAGGCGACGTTGAGGGCGCTCGGTAACGATGTCGTCGATCTCGGGATCGTCCCCACGCCGACCCTTCTTTACCTCGTCAGGAAGTGGGAGGCTCAGGGCGGCGTTATCGTCACGGCGAGCCACAATCCGATAGAATGGAACGCCCTGAAATTCGTAAAAAAAGGGGGAATTTTCCCATCGGACAGGGAGAAAGAGGACATAGAGAAAGGACTCGACGGTCCCTTTAAATGGGCACGCTGGGATGAGGTGGGCGGCTTTCTTGAGGATTTCACTGCCTGGACCGAACATGTCGACGATATATTGACATCTCCCTACGTCGATGTCGATTCGATAAAAAGCAAAAATTTCAAAGTTGCCGTCGACGCCGTTAACGGCGCTGCTCATGAAGCTCTTCCCGCCCTTCTTGAAGAGCTCGGGACAGGTGTTGTGCGCCTGAACTGCAGCCCCGAATCCCCTTTTCCCCATAAGCCCGAGCCACGTCCCGACGCCCTTGTCGAGCTCGATGCCCTTCTGAAGGCCGGGAGCGTAGATATAGGCTTTGCGGTGGATCCCGATGGGGATCGGCTCCTTTTGGGCATAACGGGAAGGGGCCTCCTTTCGGAAGAGTACACCGTTCCCCTCGCCGTCTATTCCGTCTTGATGAGAAAGAAAGGAGACGTGGTCGTCAACTATTCTTCCTCACTCCTCACGGACCGGGTTGCCTCGAAATTCGGCGTAAAGGTCTATAGGGCGAGGGTAGGGGAGGCCAACGTGGTGGAAAAAATGAGGGAAGTCGGTGCCCTGATCGGCGGAGAGGGAAACGGTGGCGTGATTTTCCCAGAGATAAACTCGGCGAGAGATTCCCTGGTGGGTGCGGCCCTTATCCTGAGCCTGTTCAGTAAGCGGGGTTTTGAAGTTATCGATGAATTGCCGCAGTATCATTTGATCAAGAAGAGCTTTCCTGTGAAGGGAAAGTTTCAGGCTCAGAGGCTTGCCGCTTGTTTTGAGAACGGTCAGGTGAGCCTCGAGGATGGCCTCTACGTGAGATATGAGAATTCCTGGGTCCACATCCGGCCTTCCAACACGGAGCCCATAATCAGGGTCTTTGCAGAAGCAGAATCGAGTGAGGATGCAGAGAATCTCGTTAAAAACGCTGAAGATGTTTTAAAGAGAGCTGGCCTTCTCTGACGAGTCCTCGAGGAATTTTCTGATCTTTTCCTCGAGTTTTTCCCTGTGAGTTCCTCTCCAGTAAATTCTCTTGCAGCCGGGGCAGTAATAGAATTCTTGATGGACGCGGTATACATGAAAGGGCACAAGTCCCTTCACTTTTTCTCTGAAGACCTTCTCGAGGGGGGTGTTGCACTCCAGGCAGCGCGTGAACGGATCGATTTTGTCCTTGAGTTTGAAGTGTTTGAGCACTGCCCTCACCTGTTCATCGGTTTTTTCGGTGGGGAGGAAAAAGAAATCTATTTTGCCTTTGAAGTCGAGGATGGCGGTGTTACGAGTTAGCACGATCCGTTTTTCTTCCCGGGCTTTCCTCACCAGAGATTTGATATCCCCTTCCCTGTGGTATTCGGCATCAAAGCCCAGAAGCCTGAGATATCTGGCCAGCTTTCCGGCCATGGAGTCTACAAGGAATCTCATCTCGCGGAGAGAGCGATCAGTATTTCCCTCATGAGAACTGCGGCTGTGACGGCGGAGTGGTTTCCGGGGGCGGCCAGCGGATTGAACTCCACCATGTCGGCTCCTATTATTCTTCCGCGGAGCAATTTTATGACCTCTAAAAGTTCCAAGAAGCTTATGCCCCCGGGTTCCGGGTTGGTCACGGCGGGGAACTCGGAGGGGTTCAGGACATCGAGGTCAAGCGTCAGATAGAGGGGCCTGTCTTTCCATTTCTCGAGCTGTGTCATCAACGGTTCCAGCACCCTGAAGGGCTTGCCACAGCCAGGCTCATTTTCTTCGGGACCTCGGCTTCTGTATCCGAAGGAGCAGATCCTGTCCTCTCCGATGAGCTCCTCAAGCCTTCTTATGACTGTGGCATGGGAGAAGTAACGTCCCTCGAAAGTGTCTCTCCTGTCGAGGTGGGCGTCGATATGAAGGATGTGGATGTCGTCCCAGATCCTCCCGGCCGATTTCACGAGGGGATAAGTTATGAGGTGATCACCGCCGAGGGCAAGGAAGGGATATCCGCCTTCCAGGACCTTGTCGATGGCCGTTTCGATCTTCTTCAGGGTTTCCTCTGGTTCGGAATCGGCGCCAGGATAGAGATCCCCGATGTCTATGTATTCAGGCATCGGAGCCCTCTGATAGATGCTGTAGAACTCGATGGACTCGAGAGCCCAGCGGATTTTCTGAGGGCCAAGGGAGGCGCCGCTCAAGAAATTTCCCTTTCCCTCGAAAGGAATGCCGAAGACGATCAGTTTATCTCTCGATCTCATCTCTCATGAATGGCGGCAGGGTGAAAGCAGCTCTGTGTATATGCTCGTCGTAATACCTGAGGCCTTCTGGGGGTTTCCTCTTTAATTCGAGGGGATCGACGCTGTCGGAGGCAAAGGCAAAACTCCATAAAGAGCCGGGATAGGTGGGGACAACGGCGTTGTAAAAATTCACCCTCCCGAATATGGAACTCAGGATTTTCTTCTGGCTTTTTATGAAGTCCATGTGCAGAAATGGCGATTCACACTGGAGGGCGAGTATCCCATCGCGTCCTATAAGGGCCTTTATATCCCGGTAAAAGCCCTCGGAAAAGAGTATTTCCGCCGGTCCCACGGGATCTGTAGAATCCACCAGCACGACGTCATAACTGCTTTTGGCGGTTTTCACGAATTTTGCCCCGTCACCGATCACAACTTCAGCTCTCGGATCAGAAAAGCTGATCGATAACGAGGGCAGGTGGCGCTTCGCCAGGTCGATCACATCCCTGTCGAGTTCGACCAGGGTCGCCTTCCCGACCTCGGGGTAACGCAATACCTCCCTGAGGGTTCCGCCGTCCCCTCCGCCGATGATAAGCACTCTCTCCGGTTTCGGGTGGGTCGTCAGGGCGGGGTGTGCCAGCATCTCGTGGTAGAAGAACTCGTCTTTCTCCGTTGTCATCACGCAGCCATCGAGAACCAGGACTTTGCCGAAGACGGGGTTGTCGAAGATCCAGATCTCCTGGTAGGAGCTTTTTCTGTATGCAATGGGTTTGCTTATCTCGAGGAGAATTCCCGATGATGACGTGTGTAGCTCGTTGAACCAGTTTCTGCCCGCCATATCACCACACCGCCACGCCGGCAAAGGCGCATGATGGTCCCGCAACCTCGATGCTCGAGGAGACTACCAGTATCTCTTTTATCTCGCAGCCCCTTGTGATCAGGGCCTGTTCAGCCATGTAACGCGCTCTCTGCCTGGCATAATCCTCGTCAAACTCGCCGGCTATCTCCGCGATGATCCCCACACAGCCCCTGTCGACGGGCAATCCCACAGCCACCGCGGCGGATATCAGCCTTCCTCGTTCCGAGCTGCATACCGATCCGTAGGCTATCGGGAGAAGGGATCCCTCGGGCAGATCGACTGAGTCAGCCATCTTGGATCCGGGCGGGATTATGCTGGAGACTTTCAGGAGGTTGTAATTCCCAATGCCGGCTTTGAGGAGCGCATTGTCGAAAGCGTTCAGTTCGGTGGGGCCTTCGGCGGCCCCGGCTGCCATGAAGAATTTCTCAGGCTTGCCAGATAAAGGGTTTGCCATCTCTGAAAATCTCTCCTCGCTTCAGATCCCGAAGCAGGTAGTTTGGGAGGGAGAACATGCCCTTCATTACCTCGGCATTCAGGAAGTAGAGTTCCTTTAACCCACGGCTTTCCATGCGATTTCCGAGCTCGGCAAGATCGATGCTGAGAGGAGATTTTTTCTTGGATGCCAGGACGAAGGCCCACAGGAGTTGAAACGAGAAAATGAAGGTCACATAGACGCTAACGTGCTCGAAGACCTCCCGAAGGGTTCTGTAGAGACCCGTTACGAATTTGTTATAGAGCGGGTCAGCGCTGCCTGCCTGGGCAACATAGAGTCCCTCCTCGTCGAGGATCTCGTAGATTCTGCTCAGAAATTCGAGGGTATAGAGGGAAATGGAGGGCCCTTCCTCAACGGGCTCCGTGAGGTCCGAGATAACCACATCGAATTTCTCGTCTGTATCGAAGACATATTTCCTGGCGTCGCCTATGATAATTTCACTCCTTTCATCCTCAAAGGCTCCCTGAGACCATTCCGGCATATACTCTTTGCAGACCTCTACCAGTTCCCCGTCGATGTCCACCATGACGGCTTTTTCCACCGTGGGGTGTCTGAGCACTTCCCTCAGAGTCGCTCCCTCGCCTCCGCCGGCAATGAGAACCCTTCCGGGTGAATGGTGAGAGAGCAAGGCAGGATGTACCAGGGCCTCATGATAGACCCTCTCATCTATCTGGGCGGACTGCAATTTGCCGTCAAGAAACAAGGTCTTACCGAAAGCATAAAGGTCAAAAAGATCAACCCTTTGAAATTTCGTCCTGCCCTGATATAAAACCTCTTTTACCCTGTATTCAAACCTCAGGTTTTCAGTATAGGGTTCTATATACCATAAGCTGTCATCGCCATCCATACTTCACCGCCGTTTAGTCAAGGAACGCCCGAAGCAGCTTCTTTACGTCTGCTGAATGCCATCAGCTCGTTGGGCTTGCCTCTGAGCAGCTCCGTGGATTTAATCATGGTTGGTTTGAAGGCTTCCTTGAGAACCTGGATGGCCTTTTCGATCTCGATTTCGTCGCTGCAGTAAAACAGATCGATGGCTGCATAGGCGTGTTCGGGCCATGTATGGATAGTGTAGTGAGATTCCTCTATGACCACCACACCAGAGACGCCATAGGGATTGAACTGGTGGAAGTTGTGAGCTACAACGTGGGTTTTGGATTCCTTTGCGGCTTTCAGGAAGGCTTTTTCAACATATGGAACTTCTTTTAAGGTTCCAGGGTCACACCCAAAAAACTCCAGGATCAGATGGGTACCCAGAGCCTTTTTCAATTCATCTTACCTCCTTTTTGGGTTTAGACACTCACCAGTTATCCACATACAGAAGTCCGACACAGTGCTTGCATCGGTCTCCTTCACTCATGATATCGACCTCCCTTTATGTCGAGCGGGCTTTATTATAGTCAGATAGCCCCCCAAAGTCAAGGTGTGGCGATCGAGCCAACAGTGCGCGAAAAGGGCATTTTCGCCGTCTTTCGGTTGATGGCGGTACCCTCCGGCATTATCATTATTCAAAAGGAGGAGAGACATGGAAGGAAGACCCCCCTTCAAGATTGAGGTTGATGAGAACAAAGGAGAGGGAATCTATTCGAACCTGGCAATGATAACCCATTCTCCTTCGGAATTTATCATTGATTTTGCCAGGGTTATGCCGGGCCTGCCCAAAGCCAAGGTCCACGCCCGAATAGTTATGACGCCACAGCACGCGAAGCTATTGCTTAAGGCTCTGGAAGATAACATCAAGAAATACGAAAATCGATTTGGCGAGATAAAACTGCACGGTCTTGAGCAGAAGAAGGTGGGCTTTGTCGGCGTAGACGAGGAGGGAACTTAGTTAAAGGCCCTGTCTATTATCCCTCCGGCCACAAGCACGTCACTCTCGTAGAAGGCGGCTATCTGGCCGGGCGCGGGCGCCCATTGGGGTTCATCGAAAGCTATCAGTGCTGTTTGTTCTTCTAATTTCTGGATGTGAGCCTCTGCGGGCTTGTGGTTCTGCCTGATCCTGACGCGGTATGATTTTCCTTCCCTGAGGGGTTCGAATTGGTTCAGAAGTTTCACTTCCAGAAATTTTCTGTAAGCCGACCGCTCCTCACCCAGGATCACGTCCCCCGTTGTGGGATCGATGGACAGGACATACAGCCTTTTGCCACCAGCCACTCCGGTTCCCCTTCTCTGGCCCAGCGTGAATCTGTAAAATCCCTCGTGCTCTCCGAGTATTTCTCCGCTCTCCGAAAGGATTCTGCCCTTTCGTTTTCCTATTTCCCTCTCGAGAAAATCCCTGTAGCTCTCCCCCGTCAGGAAACATATTTCCTGTGATTCCGGCCTTATAAGACTCATGAGGCCAGCCTTCTCCGCTATTTCCATGACCTCCTTCTTTTTCATCTCCCCGAGGGGAAAATAAAGATGGTCGATAAGCTCGGGCTCGATGAGGGCCAGAAAATAGGATTGATCCTTCTTCCGATCAGAGCCCATTGCGATGGATTTTCTCTCGCCTCTCCGTTTTATGCGGGCATAATGTCCGGTAGCTATGAGGTCCGAGCCGGTCCTCCTCATCGCCCCGCGGAGGCCTTTGAACTTGACGAGCCTGTTGCACATCCCGCAGGGATTGGGTGTACGGCCGGCAAGGTATTCGGCGACGAAGTATTCGATGACTTCTTTTCTGAACTCTTTTCTCTGGTCGAGGATGATGAGCGGGACATCGAGCTTCTCCGTTATTTTTTCTATCAGGGGTACGATTACGTCGGAATGCCAGTCGAGGAGAATCAGCGTTATCCCGATGGCAACCGCACCGGCCTTTTTTAGCAGGTAGAGGGAAACGGTTGAGTCGAGGCCGCCCGAAAGCCCGACGACGACCCTTTTGTTCTTCAGCGCATCACCCTCAACACGAGATCCCTCGGCTCGGTCCTTTCCTTCCATACGGTGTAACACTCCTCCAGGAGAGATTTCGCTTCCTTAACGCGAGCTTCCTCATTGCCCCTTATTTCGAAAAGGGGTGCGCCTTTTTCTACTCTATCTCCTATCTTCTTGAGGACATAGATCCCCACCTTCGGATCTATGGGATCTTCCACCTTAGCCCGGCCTGCACCGAGAAGGGCTGCGGCTGTACCTATTTTGTAAGCATCGTAATGGGCCAGATAGCCCTCCTCAGTTGAAAGGACCTCGTCAATTATCTTAACCTGAGTGAAGTCCTCGGAAAGGGGAGCGTCGGGGTCTCCCCCTTGATTTTTGACCATCTCCACCCATTTTTCATAGGCTTTTCCTGTAGAGAGGACCTCTTCCAGTATCCTTCTGGCCTCGCTGAGCTTGGGACTCAGGCCTGCCAGGATCAACATATAGGAGCCCAGGATCAGGGAGAGTTCCCTCACGTCCTCCGGCCCCTTGCCCCTCAGCACCTCAATGGACTCCACGACCTCGAGGGCATTGCCGACGGCGTTGCCCAGAGGCTGATTCATGTCGGTGATAAGAGCGAACATCTTCTTGCCCATCGATTTCCCTATGGACATGAGGGTTTCGGCCAGCTGCTCCGCGTCATCGAACCGCCTCATGAAAGCCCCGGAGCCTGTTTTCACGTCGAGAACCAGACCATCGATGCCCTCGGCCAGTTTTTTGGACATTATGCTCGAGGCGATCAGAGGAATGCTGTCCACCGTTGCCGTGGCGTCCCTGAGCGAGTAAAGCTTTCTGTCGGCTGGAACCAGATCTTCCGTCTGCCCCGCGATCGCCACTCCTATGTTTTTCACGCTTTCCACGAACTCCTCCTGAGTCAGGCCCGTCTTGAAGCCGGGAATGGATTCCAGTTTGTCGAGGGTGCCGCCGGTATGTCCCAGGGATCTGCCCGATATCATGGGCACTTTGACCCCGGCCGATGCCACCAGAGGAGCGAGGACCAGCGATATCTTATCGCCCACACCTCCCGTTGAGTGCTTGTCGATCTTGGGCCCATCTATCTCAGACAGATCTATCACTGTTCCGCTTTCCATCATGTATTTCGTAAAAAGTGCCGTTTCCTCCATGTCCATCCCGCGGAAATAAACGGCCATCAAAAAGGCCGTGAGCTGATAATCGGGCGTACTTCCCGTAACCGCCCCTTCTATGATCGATGCTATTTCTCCTTCATTGAGCTTCTTGCCGTCGCGTTTTTTCCTGATTATGTCGACTGCTCTCATTTCTAAAACGCTCCTTTCAAATGATGTATTTGGCCTCTGCTCTGGCTACCATGACGTTGGTCATGGCAACGATGGCCTTTCTCTCGCCGACTGCTCCGATCCCCTCTCCTCTTTTCCCCTTTATCGAGATCCTGTCCGTCGGAATACCGAGGACCCCGGATATATTGCCCTTCATCTTGTCGATGTAGGGAGAGATGAGCGGTTTCTCAAGAAGCACTGTAGAATCAATATTTAAAACCCAAAATCCGTTTTCTTCAAGAAGTTTATTGGTCCTGTCGAGCAGATACAGGCTGGAAATACCCTTGAATTCCAGGGATGTATCGGGGAAAAGCTTTCCTATGTCGCCGAGGCAAGAGGCTCCGAGCATGGCGTCTATTATGGAATGCAGGAGGGTGTCTCCGTCGGAATGGGCCACGGCGCCGTAAGTGGTCTCGATCAACTCTCCGCCGAGGTAAAGTTTTCGGCCCTCTTCCAGGCGGTGCAGGTCGTAGCCGAAGCCGCTTCGTACCTCGCCCATCATGTAGTTTTTGAATATCTCGATGTCGCTCCTGTATGTGATCTTTAGATTTTCCCTGTCCCCCTCGATGAAGTCGGGGATTACGCCCAGGATTTCGATGAGCAACGTCGATTCATCGCTGAATTCGCTGAGCCTCTCCCCGGCCATCTCGAAAGCCTTTTCAAGGATCTCCCTGCGAAAGCCCTGGGGGGTCTGGACCAGGAGAACCTGTTCCCTGTGTATCCTTTCGATTCCAGATGATCCCTCTTTCAGTGTGGTCTCGACGGGATTTATCGCGGGGACAACAGCCTCTTTTGTCTCGAGCAGATCAAGGATGCGGTTTATCAGGGCTTCGCTGACGTTGGGACGGGCGCCGTCGTGCACCAGAATTATATCTCCCCGGGCCTTTTCGAGCCCCTTTTTCACCGACTCCTCCCTGTGGCAGCCGCCCTCGACTATTTTCATCGGGATGTTTCCCAGATAGGCTTTCGCCTTTCTGACGTTCCTGAAGAGTTCTTTCCTCGTCGCAACGATTATCTCGTCGATCCTGCCGGTTCTTACGAAGGGGAGGAGCGTGTAGAAGATGAGGGGCCTGCCGAGGATCTCGCAGGTTATCTTTGCCTCGCCGAACCTCCGCGATTCCCCGGCTGCTGCCACGACGAGAGAGACTTTCATCTCTTCCTCCTATTCCAGATCGGGCCTCAGGACCTTTATCCTGTGGATGGCCACCCTTTTGATCTCGTCCATTGCGCTCGACAGTATCTTGCGGGGGTCGAAGACAGCGGGGTTTTCTTTCAAAAATCTGCGCACTGCATAGGTAAAGGCAAGTCGAAGATCGGTGTCCGCGTTCACCTTTCTTATGCCTCTTTTCACCGCCTCCCGAAGTTCGTCATCGGGCACGCCCCTTGCGCCCTTGATATCGCCTCCCAGTTCGTTTATTCCGTCGACGAGCTCTCCGGGAACGCCCGACGCGCCGTGAAGGACAAGCGGGACGTTCACGCGGTCTCTTATCTCCTCGAGCCTTTTCAGATCCAGTTTGGGCTCTCCCTTGAATTTGTAAGCCCCGTGGGAGGTACCGATCGCAACGGCAAGGGCATCCACTCCCGTTTCTTCGACAAACCTTTTCGCATCATCGGGATCCGTCAGGAAGGCCTCCCGCTCGTCGACCGAGACGTAGTCTTCGATTCCCTTTAATCTGCCCAGCTCGGCTTCCACCGTGACGCCGACAGCATGTGCTATCTGAACGACTTTTCGCGTTATCTCGACGTTCTCCTCGAAAGGCCTGTCGGAGGCGTCTATCATCACGGAGGTCCAGCCGTACCTTATGGCCCTGACCACCGATTCAAGGCTCTTTCCGTGATCGAGGTGAAGCGCGACGGGGATAGGCGCCTTTTCCCCGAACGAATGGACGACCTTCGAAAGGCAATCGATGCCCGCATAATCTATGGCTTTCTCGGATGTGGCGATTATCACGGGCGTCTCTGTTTCAATGGCAGCATCGATTATTGCCCTCGTCAGCTCTATGTTGGATGTATTGAAAGCTGAAACGGCAAACCCGCCCTTTTCTGCCATTTCCAGTATTTCTTTCATGGTCGTTATCATCGAAATCCTCCTATAAAAGACCTTTTAGCCTCCTCACGAGCCATTCGGCCAGGAAGAGGGCGATTACGACGAAATAGGGGAGAGGGAGTTCCCTCAGAGGGATTTTCTCCCCCTTTCCCGCCTCCTCTTCCATGAAGTTAAGCAGCTCCTCGGCAGAGCCGAGCACCTTCCCACCCGTTCTCTCGGCGATGAGGGAGAGGGTGAGGGTATCGACCCCGAGGTCGAACTTCTCCAGGTCGCCCCTTTCCACCTTGAAAGTGACTTTCTTCTCCTTCAGGACTTTTTCGCCTTTTTTGAAAACGATCCTCTCCTCGGCCAGCCCGGTGTCGGGGAAAAAAGGAGCAGAGACAAATTTGCCCGGCTCCTCCATCTTCAGGGGCAGCAGGCTATCTCCCATGTACATGTAAGCCTGCACGCCGAAATAGGGCTCACCCCTTTCGTCGAAAGCGTACGCCCTTATGGTGACGGGCTCCCCTTCATAGTACACGCCCTTTGCCGGAGCGGCGTAGAACTGCCCCTCGCCTCTCGTGATTATGGAGAGGATGGTGTCCATGATCGAGCTGAAGAACTGGGGTGAGGCCAGCGATGTTTTCCAGAGACCGGTTGACGTCACGTAGGCGAGATGCCTTTTCTCATCCTCTATGGAAAAGAGGAGTGGGTAGACCCCCATGCCTCTGACTCCGGTGAGAACTATTCGGCTTTTGGCAAGGGGCGGAAGCTCTGCCACGACGACCTCCTCCAGAGGAGGTATTTCGGCGATGCCCTCCTCCTTCAACCCCCTTATGGGGAATTTGCCGTCCCTCACCCTGAGCGGGGAGGAGAAATTCAGGAAGGCGAAGGCTTCGGGGCTCCTCTTTCCGAGGAACAGGGCGGAGCGCGGCGGTAGCTTTCCGTTGAAAATCCTTGCGATGACCCTATCGGGATCCACAAAGATATAAAGATCGGCGCTTGGCTTGAGGGCTTTCTCTGTTTTCTCCGGTTTGCCGTCAAGATAAAGGAAGGTTGACTTCCCCGATTCCACCAGATAGAGGGTTTTCAGCCCCGCGATCCCCGAGAGGTACCCCCTGAGATGGCGAAGAAGAGGATGGGGCCTCGAGGCGACGACGGCCATTGTTCTCAGGCCCCCAGTGACGGTGATGGAGAAGTATCTCGTGTTGTTCTCGGTGTTTTCCTCATCGGCCTTCGGCACGAGATAGACCCTGTAACGGTGGATGCCTGTTCCCTCGGGTGATATCTCTATGGGTATTTCCCCCCTGCCATTGAACCTGATTTTCTTCTCCACGACGACCCTGTCTCCTTCGTATACGATCAATTTGCCGGCATATCTCGATCGCGGCGATGAGGTCAGCCTGACTACGATGCGGGCATTTCCCCCTTCGTTGACCGTCTCATCTCCGCCGATCCCCGATATCGAGAAGTCGGGCGGGGCCTTTTCGGTCTCGGGCAGGAGGACATAAACCGGCTTTGAACGTCCTTCCAGGGCGCCGATGAGGTCCTCCTGGGAATTGTGTATGCCGTCAGAGAGGAGCAGGACGGTCCTGTCGGCAGTTTCCCTGAGAGCAGCGGCGATATCGGTGACTTTGCCGACGGGTTTTATCGTGTCGGTCATGGGCTTCACGGCATCCGAAAAGGTCAGGTAATCGAGCCTTTCGCCATAGAGTTCTTTTAATCTGTCAAGGGCGGCGAGGGCCCATTTAAATTTGCCCTCTTTGTCCATGCTCTCGGAGCTGTCGAGAAGCACGGCAGTTTTGACCCGGAGCTTCGCCCTGTGGACGACGCTCACCCCGAAGAGCATGGATAAAAGGAGGGAGAGGCCGAGAAATCTGAGTATGAAGGGGAGGATTTCCCCCTTTCTCCTGTAGAGAAGGAGGGTGATCGCGAAAGAGATGAGAACCGCACCTATAATGCCCAGCATAGTCTTTTATGATAAATCCAGAACCCGCGAAACTAAAGGAGTTGATGAGCCTTTTGAGGATAAAACCTGGCAATCATGACTTTCAGAAAACTCTTCGCCCGGCAGGGGCTTTGATGGCGGGACAGCTGCTTCTCTCTCAGGCTTTCCAGCGAAAACCGATCACGTGGCTCACCGTGTCCCGGCAAGGGCAAACCGACATCCCATGGATGTGCAGGTCAGCGGGAGAGCTTGCCGACAGGCTGTAAATAAAGGGGATAAACGCCGGGGACATTCAGTATCTCGGAAACCTCGTCGTCGGCAAAGGCTCCCACTGCAACGGTGCCGAGGCCCAGTGCTGTAGCCATGAGATAGAGGTTCTGGCTTGTGTGTCCGGCCTCCATGAGGACATAGCGCCAGCCCCTCTCGCCGTATTTTGCTCTCGTCCTGTCGACGACGGCAGAAACGATGATGACAGCGGCGGCGTCGTAGACCCATCTCTGCCAGAGCGACGCTCTGTAGAGCCTGTCCCAGAGCTTTCCATCTTTCCTCAGGTACTCGATGGAGTGGTCTGAGGGGGAATAATGATAGAGGCCCGGCTTCAGCCCCCTGACCCTCTTTACGGCGATGAAAAGTTCGATGGGATAAAGGGCTCCTGCCGATGGCGAGGCTCTCAGCAGGAATTTCTTTCTCCTTTTCGTTACGCCCTGTCCGGCGAAGAGGAGGTTGGACAGCTCCCGGAGATCGAGGGAGTCGCGGCTGTAGCTCCTTCTGGACCTTCTCTCAAGAAGGGCCTCGAAAAGGGTCATCTCGACGTCGAAGGGGTCGGGAAGATCGATTTTTTCCGCTTTCTCAAATTTGAGAAAGGGCGGAGGAGACTCGGGCCTGTTTTTGAAGGCCTCTCCCCGCGGTCCCTCGAGGCTCTCTTTGGTTTTCTCATAGAAAATCTGGCCTATAGGCGTCGTGCCTACGAGCAAGAGGAGGAGAACAAAGGGCATGGAGATCACCTCCCGATGAATTCTCTAAGGCTCTCTGCAACGAAATGAACGTCTTCTTCCCTCATTCCGGGGTAGAGGGGCAGGGTCAGTTCCCTCCTGCCCGCTTCTTCGGTGATGGGAAGCAGGCCTTCTCCCGTTCCCATTGTCTTCCGGAAAAGCGACATGAGGTGTACGGGCCTGTAGTGATGGCTGGTCTGTATGCCCTTATCGTGCAGAAAGAGGGCCGCCTCTTCCCTCTCGATGCCACTGGGAAGAATTATGGGGAAAATGTAATTGGCGGAATTTTCGTAATCCTCAAAGGGGATCAGTACGGCATCTTTCAGCGCCTCCCTGTAAATTCTGACCAGCTCCCTTCGTTTCCTGTTGGCAGTTTCCAGTTTTTGGAGCTGAACCCTGCCGAGGGCGGCCTGCAGCTCGTTCATCCTGTAATTGAAGCCGAGCTCCACGACGTCGTAATCGGAAGTACCTCCCCTTATCTTGTCCCAGGCGAGCCTTGTCATACCGTGGGAACGCAGGAGTTTTGCCTTTCTGTAAATTTCATCACTCCCCGTTATTATCATGCCTCCCTCGCCGACGGCGAGGTTTTTGTTGGAGAAAAAGCTGAAGGCGCCCAGAAGGCCGAAGGTTCCCGCGTGTTTGCCTTTCACACGGGAACCGTGGGCGTGGGATGCGTCCTCGATGAGGACGCATCCCACGCCCGAACAGAAATCCTTTAGTTCCTCAATTCCATCGGTAAAGCCAGCGAAATGGACGAATACCACGGCCTTCGTCCTCTCCGTCACGAGGGGCTCGACGGTCCGGCGCGATATGTTGAGGTTGTCGAGGGAATCTATGTCGGCAAAGACGGGCTTTGCGCCGATCCAGAGCAGAGGAGTGACCGTGGCTATAAAAGTGAAGGAGGGGACGATCACTTCATCGCCGGGCCCTATTCCTGCGAGAAGATAGGAAAGATGGAGGGCCGCCGTCCCGTTTGAGACGGCTATCGCATATCTGCTGTCCGTGAATTGGGCAAACTCCCTCTCAAAGGCCTCCGTTTCTGGACCCTGGGATATCCAGCGCGAACGCAGGACACGAAGGAGGGCTTCCTCTTCCTCTTTTCCGTAATTCAGGTCGAAAAGCGGGATCCTGAAGGCGCCTGCCACCTCAGTCTACCTTGGTGACCTTCTTAACTCCTCCCTCTAAGGCTTTTTTCCTGGAGAGCTTTATCTTGCCGGATTCGTCGATGTCTATTACCTTCACCAGGATCTTATCGCCGACTTTGACTATGTCTTCCACCTTGTTCACCCTCTTGGGGGCGAGCTCAGAGATGTGGACGAGGCCGTCCTTGCCGGGGAGGATCTCCACGAAGGCTCCAAAGGGAGCGATCTTGACCACTTTCCCCATGTAGACCTTTCCGAGCTCCACCTCCTGAACGAGTTCCTCGATCATCTTCTTTGCCTCTTCCACGGCCTCCCTCGTTTCACCCGATATGACCACTTTCCCGGAGGTGTCGTCTATGTCTATTTTTGTGCCGGTGACCTCCAGTATTTTCCTGATGACCCTCCCACCGGGGCCGATCACGTCGCCTATCTTCTCTCGGGGGATCCAGATGGCTCCAACCTTGGGCGCGTACTCGGAGAGCTCCTTTCTCGGTTCGCTTATTATGGTCTCCATGATGTCCAGGATGTAGTGACGGGCCTTTTTGGCCCTCTCGAGGGTTCTGGCGACGACCTCAACGGGAAGTCCGTGGATCTTCAGGTCAAGCTGAATGGCCGTCACGCCCTGACGTGTGCCGGCCACCTTGAAATCCATGTCGCCGAAATGATCCTCGGCCCCGATAATGTCGGTGAGCAGGATGTAATTCTCGCCGTCCTTCAGGAGGCCGATGGAGATGCCGGCACAGGAAGTCCTGATGGGGACCCCGGCATCCATCAGAGAAAGAGAACCCCCGCAGACGGTTGCCATCGACGTGGAGCCGTTGGATTCCATTATATCCGACACGAGCCTTATCGTGTAGGGAAATTCCTCCTCCGGGGGAATCAGGGGCGCGAGCGCCTTCTCGGCGAGGGCTCCGTGGCCTATCTCCCTTCTGGAGGGCCCCCTGATGGGCTTTACCTCGCCTGTGGAGAAGGGATGAAAGTTATAGTGAAGCATAAAACGCTTCGATTCCTCAAGCTCGAGTTCTGACAGCCTCTGGACGTCCTCGGCGGTGCCCAGGGTAGTAACCACCAGTGCCTGGGTTTCGCCTCGGGTGAAAAGGGCCGAGCCGTGAGGCCTGGGCAAAAGGCCTATCTCGGCCGTTATCGGCCTTATGTCCTCGTAGCCCCTTCCGTCGACCCTCTTGCCGCTCTTTATGAGCTTGCGCATTTCGTCCTTCTCGATCTTCGAGAAGGCCTTTTCTATCTCGAGTTCCATCTCGGGGAACTGCTCGGCCAGCTCTTCTTTTATCTTCTCCCTGAGGTTGTCCAGGGCCTCGTTTCTGGTCTTTTTCTCTGGTATGTTGAGGGCCTCCCTGATGTTGTCCCTGGCCTTTTCTTCCACGGCCGCCATGACCTCATCGGGAATGACGAGCCTCCCTGGCTCTTTCTTTTCCTGGCCCACCTCGTTTCTGAGCATCTCCTGAAACTCGATCAGCTTGTTCAGCTCGGGCATTGCAAATTCGATAGCTTCTATTATCGATTTTTCCTCGATTTCCCTGCCGCCAAATTCTACCATCGAGACGAGGTCGTTGTGCCCGGCGAGAAGGAGGTCAAATTCGCTTTTTTCCATCTGTGAATTTGTGGGATTTATGACGTACTGGCCGTCGACCTTGCCTATCCTGAGCGCTGCCACCGGGCCTTCGAAGGGGATGTTCGAGATGTGGAGAGCCGTAGAAGCTCCTATTATCCCGAGGAAGTTGGCCTCATTTTCCATGTCGTAGGAGAGGAGATAAACGACGATCTGTATCTCGTCGGTCATGTCCTCGGGGAAAAGAGGCCTCAGAGCCCTATCTATCGCCCTTCCATAGAGAATTTCCCTCTCTCTCGGTTTGCCCTCTCTCTTGAAAAATCCTCCCGGTATTTTGCCGGCAGCATAGGCCTGTTCCCTGTACTCAACGAGCAGAGGCAGGAAATCCCTTTTCTCCGAAGAGGGTTTTGAGACTGCCGTCACCAGGAGGGCAGTATCGCCGTAACGGATGAAAACAGACGCATCGGCCTGTTTTGCAAGTTTGCCTGTTTCGAGATAAAGGGTACGCCCCCCCACCTCCAGTTCTGCTATTTTTACCATCTTATTTTCCTCGGAAGGCTTCCCATAGAGGGTTTATCCCCTCAGCCCGAGTTTGGTAACGACTTCTCTGTACCTGCCGAAGTCCACCCGCCTCAGGTAATTCAAGAGCCTCCTTCTTTTTCCCACCATTTTAATCAGCCCATACCTAGAGTGCACATCCTTTTTATGGCGCTTCAGGTGCTCCGTCAGCTGCTTTATCCTCGCCGTGAGGATGGCAATCTGGACCTCTGGTGAGCCCGAATCGCCTGGATGTCTCGCCCACTGTTCCATTATCTTCGCTTTTTCTTCCTTTGACAGTGACATTTCCAACTTTCACCTCCGCTTTGATTTCCTCGTTCAAACGTTGGCTTATTATATCGTCAATTTCGGGGGTTTGTCAATTAAAGTTTTTCTCCTTTGGCGTCCCGATGGAGTTTTTTCGGCTCGAGTTTTCGTTTTGTCTGCTTTGATCCCTGACAAAACGGTTGATTGTTCCTTTCCTCTCTGTAAAATTAGCCAAAAGGAGGAAGAACTTATGAGAAGAGGGGTTATGTTTTTGCTCGGTGTTTTTCTTCTATCTTCAAAGGGCTTCGGGACTGTAACTCCCTTTCCGGAAAGGGACGTGCTGGAGAGATGGAAACGCCTCACAGAGGTGAAGCTGGAGAGGCTCAGGCACCTGCCTCCCCCCGACACGCTTCATCAGTTTGACGTCATAGATTACGAGTTACACCTGACAGTAGATGTCGAGGGGGATTCCATCTGGGCCTCCAACCGGGTGATCTTCTGTAGTTTCTCCGACACCCTCTCTCATCTCAAGCTTCACCTCGCCGGGCTGACGGTGGACAGCGTCGTCAGCTCATCGGGACTCCTCGATTTCGACAGGCCTGATACGAACCTCATAATCGACCTCGGGGAAACTCTGCCCGAGGGAGATACGGACACGGTTGTTATCTACTACCACGGAATTCCTGAGAGCGGAGGGGGAGTTTTCGGGGGCGGGCTCACCATAGGGGACGATTTAATCTATGCCGACAACGAACCCTGTGGGGCAAAGAGATGGTTCCCATGTTACGACAATCCCGCGGACAAGGCTACCATGACCCAGGTCATCGCTGTTCCCGCGGGTTTTCGAGCGGTTGCCAACGGGCTTCCCGTTGATTCGGCTCTTGTCGGTGATTGGTGGGAATTTACGTGGAGGGAGAACTATCCGATAGCCACCTATCTCGTGGTGTTCGCCGCCTCCCCCGAATTTATAACCCTCGTCGATACCTTTGAGTACGAGGGCCATGTCATGCCGATTTTGACTTACGTCCCGTACAGTGATTCCCTTCTGGCCCTGGAGAAATTTGATCACCTGAACGACATGATCGCTTATTTTTCCGATACCTTTGGCCTTTATCCCTTTATCGAGGAGAAATACGGACATGTGGACGCGCCCATCGGCGGGGCCATGGAGAACCAGACCAACACCTTTATAAATATGAACGCAGGCTGGGGCGACGATTGGGATTGGGTTGTGGCACACGAATTATCACATCAATGGTGGGGCGATTGCGTGACTCTGGGGGACTGGAGGGATATCTGGCTCAACGAGGGCTTTGCAGTCTATTGTGAGGCCCTCTATATGGAGCACCGGGACGGCGTGGAAGCTTACCACGAATACATGAATTACGTCATGTATTTTGCCATTATGTACGAGCCTTACCCTCCCTATGCTATCTACAATCCTGAAGATCTGTTTTCCTTCGGGGTGACCTACGAGAAAGGAGGCAGCGTTCACCACATGTTGAGACATGTGGTCGGCGATACGGCCTATTTCGAGATAATGAAGACCTATCTCGCAACGTATGCCTATAAAGATGCGGTTATACCCGATTTTATAGAGATCGCCGAGAACATATCGGGGATGGATCTTGGGTGGTTTTTCGACGAATGGATCTATGAACCGGGGCATCCTGAATATCAGTTTTACTGGAGCTGCGATTCCCTGGGGAACGATTCCTTTGTCGTCAACCTTCACGTCGATCAGGTTCAGCCGCATTCTAACGGCGTCCCGACTTACAGGATGCCCATCGACATAGGGATTGTGAATGGAGGAGATACCCTTATTTACGTCGTCTGGGATAGCCTCGATTCTCAGGATTTCGAGTTCAGGCTGAGCTACAGGCCCGACGACCTCCTCTTCGATCCGGGAAACTGGATACTCAAAGAAGTTCAGGAGCTCGGTGCCGAAGAGGGATCCCATGTCCCCCGCCCGATGGCCAGAATTCGGGTGAAATCGCCCTCAAGGCTGCCTCTTCTGATCACGCTGACAACTCCTTCGAGTGCGATTCTCTCCATCTATGACGGCAGGGGTTCCCTCCTCTGGAAGAGATTTCTCAACGGGGGAGACGAGACCGTGATCTGGCGGGGCGAGAGCTTCTCCCGGAGAGCGGTCAGCTCTGGAGTCTATTTTATCGAAATTGAGGGCAGAGATTTCAAATTGAGGAGAAAATTGCTCATAGTGCGCTGAGGGAGGGCTGTAGCGGAATTTACTCGGGGATGTGCATGTAGGTGGCGCGTGCGGTTGCGATTAACTCGCCGCTTTCGTCCTTGATGGTACCCTCAGTGCGTATGAGGCGACCCCTGTTCTGGACGACTTTTCCCTCTACGAGGAGTCTGCTTCCGATGAGTGCCGGCTTTTTGTACCTGACGGTCAGCTCCGCCGTCAGGGAGGGGATTTTCACCGTGTGGGCCGCGTAGACCATCACCTCATCGAGAAGTGTGGCTATTATGCCTCCGTGAAGGTATCCGTGATATCCCTCGAACTCTTTTCTGGGCACGAACTCAGCCCACGCCCTGCCTTCCCCGGTTTTCACGTCGAGCTTCAGGCCGATAGGGTTTTTCTTTCCACAGGCGAAACAGTAGTCGTCGGAGTAATTAAAGGGCATCAGTCATAAACTTTACAGTTCTTTGGGGGCTTGAAAAGAAAGAGCTTGTCCCTCAGTTTCTTGTCGGCCTTCCGTTTGGAGAAGTGAAAGTCAAAGGTGTTCTTTTCTTTGTCATATATAACGACCCTTTCCGGAAGGGTGTCATCGAGAGAGACGGAGAGCTGGATTTTATCTATCAGTACCAGCGCCCCCTCGGGGTTTTTCGGCTTCAGGGTGAAAAGGGCTTCCGTTTCCGTCAGCGTGTCGAGTTCAGCCGTGCACTTCGTAGTGTCCATGAAAATGTATGAGGGGGAGACCTCTTTGACGAGGGTCGTCACGTCTCTTTTGTATGCCTCATTTTTCTTCTTAAAGTAGAGCCAGACCGTCTTTCCATCCGATATTATGAGCTGTTTGTCGGGCTGCTTCACCTCTAAACGGAGTTTATCGGGGTTTTTGAAATAGATCTTGCCGCGCCAGGTATCGCTGACCGCTCCGGTACTGTAAGTGATCAATTCGTAGAAATCGGCTTTGAAGGTTTTCAACGCCGAAAGCCTGTCGATTATGCCCTTCTGTGGAGACAATGCTATCAAGGCTAACAAAAGGGGGATGTTCATTTTAACACCTCCTTTACCAGTTTTGCCACTTCCTCGGGTTCGGAGGCGACCTTAACCCCCGCTTCGTTGAAAGCTCTTATTTTCTCCTCGGCTGTTCCGGAGCTGCCCGATATGATAGCTCCGGCGTGGCCCATCCTCTTCTCCCGCGGGGCTGTTCTCCCGGCTATGAAGCCCACCACGGGCTTGTTGAACTTATCTTTTATGTACTTCGCCGCATCCTGTTCGTCGGTGCCCCCGATCTCGCCGATGAGCACCACGGCCTCGGTCTGAGGATCATCCTTGAAGAGTTCCAGGGCGTCGATAAACCTGGTGCCTATTATGGGATCACCGCCGATGCCTATCACCGTAGACTGACCTATGTCGGCGACAGTGAGATGGCTTACTATCTCATAGGTGAGGGTTCCGCTCCTTGAGATAACTCCCACATTTCCCTTCTTAAAGATCTGACCGGGCATTATGCCTATTTTGGCCTCGCCCGGAGTGATGATTCCGGGGCAATTGGGCCCGATGAGCCTCGTGCCCTTTTCCTTGAGGAATTCCATCACTCTGATCATGTCCTGAACGGGAATCCCCTCGGTTATGGCCACTATGAGTTCTATACCAGCGGAGGCAGCTTCCATTATCGCGTCTGCGGCGAACGCCGAGGGCACGAAGATGACCGAGGCGTTCGCCGAGGTCTTTTCGACCGCTTCCCTCATCGTGTCGAAGACGGGCAGCCCGTGGACTTCATTTCCTCCCTTTCCGGGAGTTACTCCGCCCACCACCTTTGTGCCGTACTCCAGCATCAGTTTAGCGTGAAAAGAGCCATCTCTTCCCGTTATTCCCTGGACGAGAACCCTTGTATCCCTGTTCAACAAAATCGCCATCAAATTCCTCCTCTTTCTCTTAAACTTTCAAACCCGGCGTTTCTCAATTTTAAGAAAGCCGTGGCATTTAGTCAACTTCCCGCTTTTCCTCAAAAATAATCTTACCGAAAGGGGTATTGTTTCCTCAAAATACCCAAACAACATTCATGGGAAGCTCCTTATGCCTTACCATTAGTCAAAACTTAAAGGAGGAACTCCCCATGAACGTTTCTATACCTCATCACAATCTTAATGCAAAAGAGAAGAAAAACATAGTCTCTGCTAACCAGAAACTCTACAAAAAGGCCCCAAAAAAGATTAAATCGCTCATGCTCAACGACCTCCAGTGCATCACTGGCTATTCAA
>JAGGUL010000111.1 GCA_021158525.1 Candidatus Hydrothermota bacterium
AAAAAATCCGATTTAAAGGGAGGGATGCAAAATGGCTAAGGAGAAAGTTATCGGTATCGACCTCGGGACCACTAACTCCGTCGTCGCGGTGGTTTTAGGGGGCGAACCGGTGATCATAACCAATTCCGAAGGTGAGAGGATCACGCCCTCTGTTGTGGCGTTCAAGGACTCGGAGGTGCTCGTCGGCTCGATAGCGAAGAGGCAGGCCGTCACCAACCCCGAGAACACAGTTTTCTCGGTCAAGAGGTTCATGGGGAGGCGCTACGACGAGGTTCAGGAGGAGATAAAGAGGGTTCCCTACAAGGTCGTAAAGGGTAGGAACGACAGAGTTGAGATCTACATCCCGGCGGTGGGCAAGAATTTCACCCCCGAGGAGATCTCTGCGAAGATCCTGGGATACCTCAAGAAGGCTGCAGAGAGCTATCTTGGCGAGCCCGTGAAGAAGGCTGTCATCACGGTTCCAGCCTACTTCAACGACGCTCAGAGGCAGGCCACGAAGGACGCGGGCAGGATAGCGGGGCTCGAGGTACTCAGGGTCTTCAACGAGCCTACGGCATCTGCCCTCGCTTATGGGCTTGACAAGAAGGGCAAGCACCTCAAGGTCGCCGTTTACGATTTCGGCGGCGGTACCTTTGACATCTCCATTCTCGATATTGGCGAGGGGGTCTTCGAGGTGGTCGCCACCAACGGCGACACCCACCTCGGCGGTGACGACATTGACCAGAGGATAGTGGAGTGGCTCATAAACGAGTTTAAGAGCGAGACCGGGATAGACCTCAAGCAGGACAGGATGGCGCTCCAGAGGCTGAAGGAGGCGGCCGAAAAGGCCAAGAAGGAGCTTTCAACTCTGATGGAGACCACCATCTCGCTGCCCTTTATCGCCGCAGATGCGAGCGGCCCCAAGCATCTCGAGAAGAAACTCACCAGGGCGAGGCTCGAGGCCATGTCCAGGGACCTCATCGACAGGTCCATCGAGATCTGCCGCAAGGCCCTTGAGGACGCCAAGCTCTCCCCCGCCGATATCGATGAGGTCATTCTGGTCGGCGGTCAGACCAGGATGCCCTTAATTCAGGAGGCCGTGAAGAATTTCTTCGGGAGGGAGCCCCACAAGGGGATCAACCCGGACGAGGTGGTCGCGATAGGAGCTGCCATTCAGGCCGCTGTCCTTGCCGGCGAGATCAAGGACATACTGCTTCTCGACGTCACTCCCCTTTCCCTCGGCGTCGAGACTCTCGGCGGCGTCTTCGATGTGGTGATACCCAGGAACACCACAATTCCCACGAGGAAGTCGAAGATCTATACGACGGCAGAGGACAATCAGACCTCGGTCATGGTGAAGGTCTATCAGGGCGAGAGGCCCATCGCGTCCCAGAACAGGCTGCTGGGACAGTTTGAGCTCACCGGGATCCCGCCGGCCCCGAGGGGAGTGCCTCAGATCGAGGTCACCTTCGATATAGATGCCGACGGTATCCTCCACGTGAGCGCCCGTGATAAGGCGACGGGCAAGGAGAACAAGATAAAGATCCATGCATCGAGCGGGCTTTCCGAGGACGAGATCCAGAAAATGGTGAAAGAGGCAGAGCTTCACGCCGAGGAGGACAGGAGGCGCAAGGAGCTCATTGACCTCAGGAACCAGGCCGATGCCTTCATCTACTCCGTGGAGAAGAGCATGAGGGATCTCGGGAACAAGATCTCAGCCTCCGATAAGTCAAAGCTCGAGGAGCTGATCAAAAAGCTCAGGGAATCCATGGCCGGCGAGGATGCCTCTAAGATAAGGGCGGACCTCGATGCCCTTCAGGGCGAGTGGACAAGGATCTCAACTGAGCTCTATAAGACCACCGCGGGCCCGACGGAGACACCGCCTCAGGAGGCCGAAAGCGGCGCCCAGAAGAAAGGCGGCGAGGATGAGGGTCCCGAGGATACCGATTACGAGGTGGTTGAGTAATTTTGATGACGAAAGCTGTATAATTTAGGGCTGTGCGTCCCGATCGACGATCGGGACGCACAGCCCGTTAATTTCAGATCGCAAAGAGGTTATGATGGCCACCGAGAAGAGAGACTATTACGAGATACTCGGGGTTAAGAGAGATGCAACTCCGGAGGAAATAAAGAGGGCGTACAGGAAGCTGGCCCTCGAATACCATCCGGACCGCCATCCCCCCGAGAAGAGAAAATGGGCCGAGGAGAAGTTCAAGGAGATCTCCGAGGCCTACGAGGTCCTCATGGACCCAGAAAAGAGGTGCATATACGACCAGTACGGGCATGAGGGACTCGGTGGCCCCTTCAGGGAGGGCGGATTCAGCTGGCAGGATTTCAGCCACTTTGATGACCTGAGGGATATTTTCAGCGATTTCGGTCTGGGTTCCTTTTTCAGGGACATCTTCGACATCTTCGGCGGAGGGGTTCAGACCCAAAGGGCCCGTCCGGGAACTGGATACAGGGAACGCGGTGGAGACATAAAGGTCAGGCTGAAGCTGACCCTCGAAGAAATCGCGAGAGGCGTCGAGAAAAAGATAAAACTCGAGAGGTATGAGCCCTGTCCAGCCTGCGGTGGAACGGGCTCTCGTTCCGGAGGCGGGCTTCAGACCTGTCCGACCTGCGGCGGGACCGGCGTCGTAAGGAGGGTCTCCAGGTCCATTTTCGGTCAGGTGGTCCAGACCTCCACCTGTCCGACCTGCGGGGGCACGGGGCACGTGCTCAAAGACCCCTGTCCGACTTGCGGGGGCACGGGCAGGGTTAAGAAGAAAGTCACCGTCACCGTGAAAGTACCGCCCGGAGTTCGCGAGGGACAGTACATAACATTGAGGGGCGAGGGGCACGCCGGCATGCGCGGCGGACCGCGGGGAGACCTTTACGTTTTCATCGAGGAGAAACCCCATCCTTTTTACAGGAGAGAGGGAGACGACCTTTACATGGAGGTGCCCATAACCTTTTCCAAGGCAGCTCTGGGCGGCGAGGTTAAAGTTCCCACGATAACGGGGGGCACTGCCAAATTCAAGATCCCGCCCGGAACTCAGTCAGGCAAGGTTTTTCGATTGAGGGGTGAGGGCATGCCGAGGCTCGGTGGAGGCCGCGGGGATCTATACGTGGAGGTGAGGGTCAGGACTCCCCAGATAAAGAACAGGGAGATGAGGGAACTCTTCGAGAAGCTGGCGCAGTATGAGGGCGAGGAAGATCTTGAGAAGAGCTTCTTTGAAAAGCTGAGGGGTGTGTTCAAACAGTGAGGACTTTCTACGTTCCTCCCGAGAACATCATCGGGGATGAAGCCCTGGTGACAGAATCCGAGTTTTACCACGCCGTCCGCGTTCTGAGGATGAAGGCCGGCGAAAAATTAAGACTTGTGGATGGAAGGGGTTTCGAGTATATAGGTATCATAAGGGAAATTGTGAAGGGGGAGAGAGAGCTTAAAGTAGAGGTACTTGAAAAGAGATCCTGCGCGAGGGATCCTGAGGTGAAGATTGCCCTCGCTCAGGCGCTTTTAAAAGGTGAGAGGATGGATTATGTTGTCGAGAAAGCGACAGAGCTTGGAGTTTCCCTCATTATACCTCTGATCACCGAGAGGACTGTCAGAAGGCCTGAGTCGAGCCCCGAGAGATGGAAGAGAATAGCTATTTCGGCCATGAAGCAGTGTGGAAGGGCGACCCTGCCGGAGATCAGGGAGCCCGTGAAAATCGGGGAATTTGTGATAGGCGAGTTGCCCGAATCGAAATTCGTGGCATGGCCTTCGGCCGAGAAATCGGTGAGGGATTTAGAGGTCGGCAGGGAGATGGTGGTACTCGTGGGGCCCGAGGGCGGCCTTACAGAGAGGGAAATCACGATGCTCTGCGATAGGGGATTCGTCCCCTTCAGGCTTGGGAAGAGAATATTAAGAGGAGATACAGCAGGGATAGCATCCCTGGCCTTGTTCGCTGAAAAGAAAGGTGAGTTGTAGGGAGGTCCCCGTCCACTCCTCTAAGTTTAAGGAGGTGACATGGAATGTCAGGTGTTCGTCTGAGAGAAGGTGAATCCTTCGACAGCCTGATCAAAAGGTTCAGAAAAGTGCTGGCAAAGGATGGCATCCTTCAGGATGTGAAGAGGCTGCAATACTACGAAAAGCCTTCTGAAAAGAAGAAGAAGGAGATCCTCGCAGCCCGGAGGAGAATGCAGAGAAAGAGCAGAAGAGAGGAATGAACAGCAGAGAGAA
>JAGGUL010000076.1 GCA_021158525.1 Candidatus Hydrothermota bacterium
GCGGATCGGCAAAGACGAAATCAAATTTATCTCCTCGCTCCCTGAGCTCCCTCAGAAACTTGAGTGCCTCCCTCCTGACAGCCTTGACCCTTTCTCTGTAACCCAGTTTCTCTGCGTTTTCCATTATAGAAAGGACGGCACTCCGAGATCTATCGACGAATACCACCTCCGATGCGCCCCGTGAGAGCGCCTCGAAACCCACAGCGCCGGAGCCTGCATAGAGCTCCAGCATTCTGCGGTTCACTATCCAGGGCCCAAGCCGGTCGAAAAGTGACCTCTTGACCAGTGATTGGGTCGGCCTAATTCCCCGCGGAGCTTTCAGCTTGAAACCTCTTTTCTCTCCGCCCTGGATCTCTATTCCCGATTTCATCTCCTCTTTCCTTTTCCTCAGGAATGATATCAAGTCTCCGCTTTCCTGTCAACCGTCTGGACACTGAGCTTCGGCACAAGTTATAATTAAAACGATGAAGGGATCGGAAAAGCTGATAGACCTCGAAAAGAGATTCGAAGAATTAAGGGGGTTTCTTTGACGCCGAGGGCGTCCAGAGAGAGATCTCGGAGATCGAGGAGAAAATACAGGATCCAAACCTCTGGGCAGAGAGAAAGAAAGCCCAGGAGCTGATGAGTCGCCTCTCACAGCTCAAGAAGCGCCTCGCCGACATCGATAGGCTTGAAAAACAGCTGCAGTACCTCAAGGAACTATCGGAAATCGAGGACGATGAGGAATTTCAACGAGAATTTGAGAATGAACTGAGAAAATTTGAGGGCGACCTGGAGGATCTGGAGCTCAAAGCCTCCTTCAGCCAGCCGGAGGACGAGAAAAACGCGATCCTGTCAATCCACCCTGGTGCGGGCGGGACCGAATCTCAGGATTGGGCAGAAATGCTCCTCAGGATGTACTTGAGATGGCTCGACAAGAAGGGATTTAAGTACAAGATACTCGACCTTCAACCCGGAGAGGAAGCCGGGATAAAGGACGTCACGGTCCTGGTGGAAGGCCCCTATGCTTACGGCTACCTTAAGGCGGAAAGGGGCGTGCACAGGCTCGTCCGCATCTCCCCCTTTGACGCCAACCAGAGAAGACATACCTCTTTCGCCTCCGTTTTCGTTTATCCCGAAGCGGAGGACCTGGACGTGGAGATAAAGGAGGACGATCTGAAAATAGACACCTTCAGGTCATCGGGCCCCGGGGGACAGCACATGCAGAAAAACGAAACGGCAGTCAGGATAACCCATATCCCGACGGGGATCGTGGTCACCTGCCAGTCAGAACGTTCCCAATATCAGAACAGGATGACCGCCCTCAGGATATTAAGGGCCCGGCTCTTCGAGTATTACAAGGAAAAGGAGAGGGAAAAGCTGAAAGACATCGAAAAAGAAAAGGGTGAGATAGCCTGGGGACACCAGATAAGGTCGTACATACTCCATCCGTATAGAATGGTCAAGGACCACCGCACCGGCTATGAAACCTCCAACACCGAGCAGGTGCTGGACGGAGACCTGGATGAGTTCATCAGGAAATACCTTCTCATGCAGATACGGAAGGGATCAAAAACCCGCGGCAAAAATTGAGAAATCTTCCCCTTTCTCTGAAAAAATCTATCTTCCTCTTCGCTCTGTTAGGGGCCATTGCCCTGGAAGGTCTCATGCTTGCCACTTCTGCATCAAAGCGCGTCATATCCAGGATGAAATCACGTGCCGAGATCAACGTATACCTGGCAGACGGGATCGATAGCACTCAGGTGCAGTTCCTCCTCTCCTTTGTGAAAAAACTCGCGGGAGTGAAGAGCTCTCTCTACATAGACAGCGAAAAGGCCGAGCAGATATTCCGGAAGGAATATCCCGATTACGCAGAGCTCCTCGAACTTTATCCCCGGAGCCCTCTGCCGAGCGAGATACGCATCAAACCGCATCAGACATGGTCCTCGGTCGACCTGCTCCGGGATCTTGCAGGGAAGCTGAGAAAACTTCCTGGCGTCGAGGAGGTTTATTACGCCGGCGCCTGGACGGCCCGCTTCGAAAAGCTCAGCCTCAACTTCCTGAGGATAATGTATTTCCTCACCGCCCTTGCTCTGTTCTTCATCGTATCTTTTCCCTTCCTGCTCTTCGGAGAACTCAAATGCGACAACGACCAGATGTTACCGCCACCGGTCGAGGTTTTCTTCCACTCGCTTATCGGAGGGTATCTCGCTTCCTCCCTGCTCCTGATCATCCTGAGGTCTGCCGAAGGCACTTTCAGGTTTGAGGTACCCTGGTCGGCCCCCATACTGCTCGGAGCACCGGTTCTCATCTCTCTGTTACACCTCTTTTGTCTCAAGGTATCGGGAGAATGTTGACCTGGATCTTAACCCTTCTGCTCCTCTCGGGGAGCGTTAAAAATTACAGGGAAAAGCTAAAAAAGCTCGAGGCTGAGCTTCAAACCACCCGATCGAGGTTAAAAAAGCTAAAGGCAAGGGAAGCCGACCTCAAAGAAGAGATCAAATACCTGAACCGCGAGGAAGAGATATTGCGTTCCATGATCCAGATATTGCAGGAGAGAGAAAAAGAACTCAAACAGGAGCTTCTGGAACTGGATCGTGGCATATCGACGGCGGAAAATATCCTCGATACATCACTTCTCAAGATGCGCGGCGGGTTGATAGCCCTGTACCGAACGAGAAAGCCCTCTTTTCTGGAAGCTCTGGTAAATACGGGATCGCTTTACAAAGCCTTCGACAAGGTCAGAGCATCTCGATTGTTACTCGAGAGGGAGAAAAAATATTACGAGAAGATCCTAAAAGCGAAGAGAAATCTCACCAGGTTCAAGGAGGAAAGGGCAAAGGACCTGACGGAGCTTGCAGCCATTAAGGACGAGATCCTCAGGAAGAAACGAAGGCTGGAGGCCACGGAAAGGAAAAAAAGGAAGAAACTGCGTTCCATAAAATCGGAAAAAAGGGCCAAAGAGAAATACATAAAGAAGCTGGAGGCCTCGATCAGAGATCTCGAAAAACTGATCAAAAAACTCGAGAAAAAGAGGAAGAAACCGCAAAAAATCTACACCCTTAAGGGCAAAAAGTTACTGAAGCCGGTGGATGGAAGGGTAATTTCCTACTTCGGAACTCTGTGGCACCCCAAATACAAGACGAAGACCAGGAACAATGGCATCGACATAAGGGCAAAGCCAGGGGATTTCGTGCTGGCGGTGGAATCGGGCCAGGTCGCCTATTCGGGCGACTTTCTGGGCTACGGGAACATGGTTATCATTGACCACGGTGGTTTTTTCTCCATTTACTCCGGCCTCGGGGAGCTCTTCGTCAGAGAAGGCCAGGGTGTGACAAGAGGAAAGCCCATAGGCCGAATTGCCGGGAAGGATTCCCCTCAGGGCCCGGTTCTTCACTTTGAGCTCCGACTGGGGGGCAAACCCGTCAACCCCTTGAAGTATATCAGGTGGTGATTTTTCCGGCAGAGTGTAGCTTTTTGTCACTCTCAACCCGGACTGAAAGAAAATCATATCGATCCCTGTACTCCATTCGCTCGGATTCTTCTCGATCTTCTCAGCAACTTGACAAAAATCGATAGTCGGATTATCCTTAAAATAGTGTTATCCCTGTTTAGAATAACATGTGACAAAATCTTGGCGGGTGCAAACAAACCTCGAAGGAGCTGGGAAAATGAACGATAGATCTTACCTGGAACAAATGGTAAAACTCGGGATTTCCGAGACCGAAGCCAAAATATATCTGGCCCTTCTGGCCAAGAGGGAGCTGAGCGCCCGCGAAATTCATGAGCTCACCAATGTGCCGAGAACAAAGGTCTACGAGATCACCCAGAAGATGATCCTGAAGGGCATGTGCATAGCCAAGAAAATGGGCAGGAGGATGAAATTTCAGGCCGTGGAGCCCAAAAGGGCTTTCAACAAGCTGGTCCTCGAATATCAGAACGAGCTTGAGAAAAGAAAAAAACTGGCTTCCAAGCTGGGTGAATTCTTGTTGCCCCTGTACGATCAGGGGATGAAAAACATCGATGTCTCTGAGTATATAGAGGTAATAACAGATATATCCTCGATCCACGAGAGATATGTGAGCCTGCTTAAAAACACGAAGTTCGAGCTCCTCGGTTTCGCGAAGCCCCCCTATGCCTTTGGCGGCAAGAGGTCCAAACTTGAGGAACAGGAGAGCGCGGAGTTCGAAATGCTCAGCAGGGGGGTTGAAGTAAGGATTCTTTACGAATATGGGTCGGTCCAGGACCTTGATACCCTCCTCGAGCACATTAAAAAATGCATACTTCGGGGGGAAAAGGCGCGCGTTATAGAAAAACTTCCCCTAAAAATGTATGTTTTCGACAGAAAATACGTATTAATGGCGCTCGAGAACAAGAAGACCGAGAATTCCTCCCTGACGATGATAGTGGTCGAGCACTCGGGGCTGGGAAAAGCAACCTCCATACTCTTCGACCACCTCTGGAGCAAAGCCAAGGATTACAGGGAACTTGAGGTCCTGACAGGAAGAAGCCACGAATACATGGACTACCTGTAGCCTATGAGAAACAAAAGATTTTATTTCCTTCACATACCCCAGCACAGTTAAAACCTCTGCACCTCCCTTTTTCGGTGGAGACCGCGGCGATTCGCCGCGGATCTCCACATTTTTAGACCTTTTCTTGAAAATCTCATTCTCCGTGAGAAAACCGAGATGGCGGCATCGCCTTATAAGAATTCTTCTTCCCCTCATGCTTCACATCCTGAACCGAACATCTGAACTAATCATTCCCGCTATAATCTCATATCCCTCCTGAAAAGCTATGAGAGGCTAATCTATCCTATCTCACTGAGGAAAGAACGTCTATGGCAGCTCAGAAAAGGGGAAATAAATTTGCCAGGAAAGCATCATCTGAGCGATGCTGCGAGCCCTCTGAGGCATGGTTCTGAACAACAGTAAGAACCATATCTCAAACAGGAACAAATCGACCGATTTGAATAGATTTTCGACGATCCGTTCAGTCTTGTTGACCGTCTCCGATACAAAACTTTAAGCTATGAAAATGAGAAGGACCGCGATAGTAACCGGATCATCGAGGGGAATCGGAGCGGCAATAGCCCGCAGGATCGCCCGAGCTGGATATGACGTGGTGATCACTTATGTCAGAGAAAGGGAAAAGGCAGAGGCAGTCAGGGCGGAGGTGGAAAGGGAGGGCGCGAAATCGATAGCCGTGAAATGCGACCTTCTATCCCCGGAAGAGATCGAGAACCTGGTCAAGAAGGCTCTCGAGGCTTTCGGCGGAATAGATTCTCTGGTCAACAATGCCGGTTACTCTTCCCACTTCAGCCTGACAGAACTGAGCCTGGAAGAGTGGGAACGATCGATTAAAGTAAACCTCACCGCAGCCTTTTACCTCTCCAAGCTGGTGGCACCCTTCATGGTCGAGAGGAAGTGGGGCAGAATCGTAAACGTATCATCGCTGCGCGCGATGACCGGTTCACCCCACGGGCCTCATTATGCATCTGCAAAGGCGGGAATAATAGGACTCACCAGGTCCCTCGCCCTTATTCTCGGTCCTCACAATATCACCGTCAACGCCGTGGTCCCCGGATATACCTGGACCGACATGACCCGCTCATATCTGGAAGAAAAAGGAGAGGAGATCTACGGCAAAATCCCTCTCCGGAGGGCAGCCCAGCCCGAAGAGGTGGCAGCACTGGTGGACTTCCTTCTCTCCGATGAAGCGAGCTACATAACGGGACAGGCGATCAACGTGAACGGCGGGATTTACATGGGATAAATTCCTCAAAATAAAAATGGGGTGAGCGAGGGGACTTGAACCCCCAACCCTCGGATCCACAGTCCGATGCTCTGCCAGTTGAGCTACGCTCACCGCCAATACGCGCCTGGAGGGACTCGAACCCCCAACCAGC
>JAGGUL010000096.1 GCA_021158525.1 Candidatus Hydrothermota bacterium
CCTGGGCTCACCACATAGCTTCCGCCAAAGCGACCGACGGCGTTTTCGGTGTTGAGCCTCCTCCGACGGGCAAGAAACTGAGGGAAATAGGTTATCTGGCCCATTTCCTGGAGTCCCATCTCGAGCATATTTACGCGCTCGGCCCGGCTCCCGATTTCATAGTGGGTCCCGATGCAGACCCTGCCAAGAGGAATCTCTTCGGCGTGATAGAAAAAGTCGGCCTCGAAGTGGGCAAAAAGGTCATCGAGCACAGGGCTTACGCGGTCAGAATAGAGGACATGCTCGGGGGGAAATCCACTCACCCCGTTTATGCGATCCCCGGAGGCGTCTCACATCCTATCACAGAGGAGGAGAGGGATGAGATCAAGAAGATGGGCCAATCCCTCGTGGACTTTTGCCTCTTCACCCTGGATGTGGTTGACAAGTACATCCTGAAAAACGAGAGGTTCCTCGAGCTGATAAAGAACCCCGATGTGTATTATCATGAGACCCATTACATCTCCCTTGTCGATGATAAGAACAAGGTGAATTTCTACGAGGGCAACTTCCGTGTAGTGGATCCCAAGGGGAGGGAGATACTCAAGTTTGCACCCGATGATTACCTCGATCACATAGCAGAACACGTGGAACCCTGGACTTACCTGAAATTCCCCTACCTCAAGGACAAGGGATGGCACGGTTTTGTCGACGGCCCGGAGTCCGGGGTGATGCGCTCTGCACCCTTAGGCAGGCTCAACGCTTCTGAGGGCTTCACAACCCCCAAGGCACAGGCGGAATACGAGAAGTTTTTCGATTTCATGGGAGGAAAGCCCGTCCACAACACGCTGACCTATCACTGGGCCAGGGCGATCGAGTGCCTTTATTCTGCGGAGAGGATCGTAGAGCTCTGCGATGAGCCCGACATAACCGACAGGCATGTGAGAAATGTCCCGACCCCCGAAACGTACAAAGGTGAAGGAATCGCTGGTATAGAAGCTCCGAGAGGTTCTCTCATCCATCACTACAGGGGCGATGAGAATGGCCTCATAGCCGAGCTCAACCTTATCGTGGCAACGGCCTTTAACTATGCCGGTATGAATATGTCAATAAAGAAGGCGGCCAAGGCGCTGATCAAGAACGGGAAAGTCGACCAGGGGATACTGAACATGGTGGAGATGGCTTTCCGCTGCTACGATCCATGTTTCTCCTGTGCCACCCATACCCTTCCGGGCACAATGCCGATAAAGATTGAGATCTTCGACAGAGATGGGAAACTCGTCGACACGATCCAGAGAGGCTAAGGTGCTTTTCTTCGGCCTCGGCAACCCGATCCTCGCCGACGATGCCGTCGGTATAAGGGCCGTGGAGGAATTGAGCAAAAGGACAGAAAGTTCGAGCTACGACTTCAAGACCGGTTCGATTGGTGGCCTTAAAGTCCTCGACGAGATACAGGGATACGACAGGGTCGTTTTCGTGGATGCGATCATAGGCGATGAGCCGGGGAGGTTCTACGAGCTTCCCCTCGAGAGGCTTTCCCGATCTTTTCACCTCACCTCTCCTCACTCGGTCAATCTCATCACGGCCCTCGAACTCGGCAAGGGGCTCGGCCTTCGGATGCCGAGGGAGATAAAGATTTACGTGATGGAGATCAAGGACGGCAAGACCTTCGGCGAGAAATTTTCCGAAGAGGTTGCCGCCAGGTTCCCTGATTTCGTAGAGTTTGTTTTCCAAAAAGAGATCGGAGGAGATCATGCCAGTTAAACTCGAGAAACTCGACCCTGAGTTTAAGTTCAGGGTGGCGTCGACGCCGGGGGGTGAGAACGTGACCCGGTGTTTTGCATGCGGCACGTGCACCCTGAGCTGTCCGGTCAGGGAGATCGACGAGAGATTTAACCCCCGAAGGATAATTCACATGATCCTTCTCGGGATGAAGGACGAGGTGCTGAAGAGCGACTTCATCTGGCTATGCACTGCCTGCTATGCCTGTTCCGAGAGGTGCCCCCAGGATGTGGGCATAACTGACCTGATGAATGCCCTGAAGAACATCGCGGTCGAGGAGGGTTACGTTCATCCCTCTTATATCGAACAGATAAAGGCCCTCTCTCAGTTCGATGGGCTCTACGAGATTGGCGATTACGATAATAAGAAGAGAGAGAAAATCGGCCTGCCCAGGATCGACAGGAAGGGTGCCGTGCTGAAGTCGATAATGGAGAGGACCGGGATACTCGGACTTGCCCAGGAAGGAGGTCAGGAATGAAATACGCTCTCTTTCTCGGATGCACGGTCCCCGTGAGGGGGATGAATTATGAGCTCTCGGCCAGAAAAGTGGCGGAAAGAGTTGGCCTGGAGTTTGTGGAGGATGAGAGGTTCTCCTGCTGTGGTTTTCCCATCAAGGCCGTGGATGTGGAGACTTCCCTGCTCATGTCTGCGAGGAATCTTGCCATAGCTGAGGAACATGGGGTTCACCTCTGTACCCTCTGTAGCGCCTGTAATTCAACTCTGGCCGAGGCTAACAAGATTTTGAAGGAGGACGATGAGCTCAGGGAGATGGTCAATGAGCAGCTCGACGGGCTTCGCTACGAGGGCACGATAGAGGTGAAACACTTCGCGCGCATCCTCTATGAGGACATCGGGATCGAGACATTGAAGGATTTCATCACGAATCCGCTGGAGGGCTTTGCCTTTGCGCCCCACTACGGATGTCACTACCTGAAGCCCTCAGAGGCCTACGGCGGATTCGACGATCCCGAGGATCCGAAGAGCCTCGATGAACTGATAAAGGTGACCGGTGCCGACTCCGTTTCCTATGAGGAGTGGGATCTCTGTTGTGGCGGCGGAATACTGGGCATAGAGGAGGATGTCGCCCTCAAAATGGCTGGGAAAAAGTGGAGAAATCTGAAGAAGTACCAGTTCGACGGGCTGATAACGATCTGTCCTTTCTGCACGGTTATGTACGAAAGCAACCAGAAAAAGGTGGAGAAGCTCGAGGGGATGGAAATCGGCGTTCCGGTTTTCTATTATCCCCAGATCCTCGGGCTCGCTCTCGGGATTCCTCCCGATGAGCTCGGGTTTAAGCTCAACAGGGTGAGGCCGACCAAATTTCTGGAGAAGCTTTCGAGCCTCGTGAGCTGAGAAAAAATAGTTTGGATCTGCGCGCCGGTCGTTGAAACGGCTAAAGATTTCCTTTAACCTAATTAGCTGATCGGCAGAACGGTTTCCTGTAGAAATCTCGAAGGAGAAAAAGAAGGATGAAACTAATTTTGTTAGCTCTACTTTCGTTATTCCAGCCCAACGAGATACATCTATTTTATTCTCCCGACTGCGAACACTGTGTCGAGGCCCTTGAAAATCTCAAGGTGCTCGGGACACCCGTGGTTTTACATGACGTCACGAAACCGGGCGAATATGAACTTCTGGACTCTGTTGAGATGATCATGGATACGACGGGTTCCCTTCCCGCTATATTCTACAGGGGGAAGGTTTTCTACGGCAGCGATGCCGATAGCGTGGCCACTCCGGTGCTCCATGTTTTCCTCAAGCCCGGGTGCAAGGAATGCGAGAGGACCTACCAGATAGTCAGAGCCCTCAAAAACCGCTATCCATTCATAAAAGTGAAGGAATACGACAGCGAGCGTCCCGAGAACAGGTTGCTTCTCGAGCGGTTCGACGCCGCCGTCGGAATTCCCCAGAAGGAAAGGCTTATCGCTCCCGCCATTTTCGTTGGTGACACCGGTTTCATAGGTGAGCAGGTGAGGCTGAAGGAAGTGGAGAACCGGCTCAGGACCCATCCCATATGGACGTTGAAGCTGCCCCCGGTTTCCGAAGCGAGGAAATCGGTTCTCGAGAGGTTCAAAAAATTCGGCGTTCTCACGGTTATACTGGCCGGACTTGCCGACGGGATAAATCCCTGTGCTTTCGCCACTCTCGTGTTTTTCATCGCCTATCTGCTTTTTATCGGCCGGAGCAAAAGAAAGATCACCTTGATGAGCGTGAGCTTCATAGCCGGCGTTTTCATCGCCTATTTTTCCATCGGATTAGGGGCATATCAGCTCCTCGAGGCACTGCACAGAGTAAGCATACTCAAAGTGATTATAAATCTCTTATTCGGGACGGCATCGCTGGTCTTCGCCTTTTTGAGCGCAAGGGATGCCTATCTGTGCAAGAAAGGCAGGTCCCGGGAAATGCTCCTTCAGCTTTCTGATCCGGTTAAGAGAAAGATTCACAGCGACATAAAGAAGTTCACGTCCACGGGAGGAGTCATCATAGGCTCCTTCCTCGCCGGCATATTCATCTCTCTTCTCGAACTTGCCTGTACCGGCCAGGTTTACCTCCCGACCATAGCCCTCGTGGCTTCCATGAGCAAGAGCAATTTCAGGGCTCTGTCCCTTCTATTCCTCTATAACCTGATGTTCATACTTCCGCTCGTCATTATAGCGGTGGCCTCTGTGGGGTTTGGCGCCGAGTACATCAGGAAAAAGCTGGAGAAGGAGACCTATTCCTTTAAGATAATACTCGCCGTCATTTTCGCCCTGATAGGGGTTGTGCTCCTGAGTTTCACGCTCCCGGGGCTCGGCCTCTGAATTAGAAAAAGCGGTTTCATGGGTTGTTTCTGAGCTCTGAGTGGGGAAGCGCTTTTCCCCATTGATCTCTCAGACCCTTACTCATTTTCATTCCCCTAACAAAACCTCCAAATACTACATCTAATAAAAAGCCAAAAAAAACACACAAATATGTGCCTCCTCAAATTAAATCGGACACATTTTCCCTTGACAGGTCTCGGAGTTAGCGATAGATTAACAAATGTGCCTGTTCATTTTTGTTTGTTTCGGAACCATCCCAATCCATTCATTTCGTTCACAAGCTTCAGGTATTCAGTGGCAAAACCTGCTAAACATTTACAATCTGGCGGGCAATTAGTAGAGATACTTGTAAATGGACAACAAAAAGCCGGGACATACGAAATCAAGTGGAATGGTAAAGATGAGGAGGGAAAACTATGCCTTCCGGGGTCTATTTTATAAAATTAAAAGCAGGTGAATTTTTACAAACTAAAAAGTGCTACTTTTAAGGTAGCAGAGGGAGGAAAGATGAGAATATGTATATTTTTACTTTTTGTTGCTCAGCTATGTTTGGCAAAGGTTTCTATATCGCTTGATGTGATTGACGTAAGAAATGCTGATGAGAAGACAGAATTGCTTGCCGCAAGCCTACAGGGAAATATAAATCGGGCTGACCCAAGAATATTTCTTCTATGGGGAGGGAGTTACTATCCTTCCTATGATTCACTCTGGATCAAATACTATGCTGAAAAGGGTTGGATTACTTACACCAGGGTTTCCATAGATTCCGCCCTTTCTAAATATAGTTCTGAACTCTCTGGTTTTATTGTCTATGACCCAGATTTTCGCCACTCGATAAATATTGCAACCACAATGGCAGGTCTTTATAACGCTCTTATTTGTCATCCAGACTTGATCACTTATTTACAAGGATTTGGACTTTCTATGATTAGGGATCTGCGTGGCATGTGGTCAAATGCTGAGGATGCTTATCAGTGGCAATATGATAGCTTATATGCCAATTGCAACAAAGATCTGATTGGGCATACCCTTATAGTTGACGGTCTTAATGGGCGGGATCAGACTATCCATTCTATAAGGGATTTCTTAATAATGAAGAGGGCGGCAACGATTAGCCTTTTTTATGCTCCTGCCGATACGGCAAGTGATCTTATCAGAATCTATTATGAGGAGCAAAATCCGTTAGGGCTTGTGTTGGGATGGCCTATTGATTCTACAGAATTAGCATATGTTCACCTGGCCAGTCAACATCAGCTCATTGTCGTTCCTTGCAGAGCGTTTTCGCAGAACTTTTCTATCCATTCGCAGATTCCAGGAGAGACGACATACACCCAAACCCATATTGATTCAGTAATACTTGATACTACAAAAGTCTATTGCAGTTTTTTAATGGTAGATGGGGGGATTGATATGCTGGATAGTAGATTTTATCTCGCATGGGATGACCCAACTCGTGGCGATATTCCAGTGAATTGGTATTTTTCGCCTGTACTTGTAGATTTATGTCCCGGGATAATGCAACATTATTATGAAAGTAAAACCTCTAATGATTACTTTATAGCTGGATTCGGTCTTGGTTATGTCTTTCCAAGTGACTTGCCCGATCCCCTCTTCCTCAAAATTAGTTCTTACCGAAATCTTCGTTTTCTTACTCATCGCTGGTTAACCTCCTTTCCTCCTGTGAACCCTCTCAAGCTGATTATACAAC
>JAGGUL010000093.1 GCA_021158525.1 Candidatus Hydrothermota bacterium
GATAGAGGTGGAGTTGGGGAGGTTGAGTGGGGATTTGGGGAGGTGGAGGGGTTATTTTGTGGAGGCGGTGAGGATGGGTTTGGAGAGGTTTAAGAGGGGTTATGATTTGAGGGGAGTGGAGTTGGAGGAGGATGTAGATTGGGGAGAGAGGGGGAGGGAGTTATACAGGGATCATGTGATGAGGTATGGGGAGGTGATATATAATTTGCTGGTGAATGCGTATGAGGCGTTGGGAGGTAAGGGGGGTAGGATAAGGGTTTATTATGGAAGGGATGAGGGTGGAGGAGTGGTGTTGGAGGTGGAGGATAATGGAGTAGGTATGAGTGAGGAGGAGGTGGGGAGGATGTGGAGGAGGGGGTATAGCCGAAAGGAGGGAGGTACTGGTATGGGGTTGACGGAGGAGGTGAGGGAGTTTTTGGAGAGGTATGGGTGGGTGGAGGTGGAGAGTGAGGAGGGAGTAGGAACTGTGGTTAGGTTGTATGTGAGGTGAGGGAATGAGGAGGATAATTATATTGGAGGTGATGTTGGCGGTATCGTTGGCGATATCGTTGAGGGAGTATGAGGAGAGGGGAAGGAGGTTGGAGGTATATGATTTCAGGGAACACGTGAAGCCCACGAGGAAGAAAATGGATCTGAGTGATTTGAAATTGGCCTTTGAATCGCGAAGGGGGAAGTCTCAAAAATTGGCTGTTTTAAACAAGGATTCTCACTTCAAAGTACTCACTGGTTGTAACAGGAAAGTTGTACTCGATGGAGCGAACATTCTCGGGCTCTATAATGTGCTATACTATACGGGTACCCCATGGATCCTGTACGTTCAGATTGCACATCTCTCGGGTAAGTACCTGATTCCCTTCATCGACTGGTCGTCGAAAGAGTGCGTGATCGCTGATGATAATCTCCAGCCCCTGTGGAGGATAGCGAGAAATAAACCGAAAGACCTGAGGACAGAATTTTCCGGATATGTCCAATTCCGCGACGGGGACAATTTATACATCGCATATATGCGTCAGGAGAGATACAGGTTCGACAGGAGACATCGGCTTCCCATTAAGACGTTTTTCTGCCTGTGGGATCCTGTTGAGCGCAAATCTCTATGGGAGATAGAATCGCCGGGTCCCCTTACCCTTTTGAAAGGGGTGGATGTCGACGGGGACGGCTTCGAAGACATCCCCGTTAAGCGCGAAAATGGGGAGAACGGCTTTCGTGTGTCGGGGGCCGTTAACATAGGAAGGGTTCAGTTCTGGATCCTCGACAGATACGGCAATGTCTTTTTCAGGAGAACTTATTGGGGACTCTATGCTGATGTATATGCGATACCCTGGGATTTTGACGATGACGGCATTTATGAGCTTCTTGTTGTCAATCCTCTTCATTATTCATTTAAGAACGGGTCCCTGGAAATACTGGATCCGAGAGAGGGATTGGTCCTCGCGAGGAGAGAATTTGACGGGGAGACCCCGGAGGTCGCTTACATTGCTGACTTAGACAGAGACGGAAAAGATGAGATAATCCTGGGAACTTCTATGGGTAAGCTCATGGTTTATGATTTTGCTCTGTGTCCCCAAAAGGTCAAGGACCTCAGCTTTTTGTTTCCAGAATTTTCAAATGATACTCTTGAGCAATATATGCACGTTTGGCCGCTTCAGGTCTGCGATTTCGATGGCAATGGGAGAAATGAGTTGCTAGTTGCCTTGCAATATATCAAATATTTTTACAGGAGCCCGAGAGGGTCGCATAATTTTGAAAAACCGTTTGTTTTGCTGCTCGACGCCGATTTAAATGTCCTGAGGCGGTGGGAGGATCAATACATTGGGGCGATATGTGATCTCGACGGGGATGGGATAAATGAGCTTGTGTTGTCCGGAAAAAAATCCACACAGGTATGGAGGTTTGGGTTATGAGTGTGTCAAATTTGCCGGAGATCTTAATTGTAGATGATGGGGGGGACATAAAAAGCTATTGTGACAGATTCCTCGGGAACAGATATCGCTATTATTGGGTCGATAACGGCTATGATGCTATCGAGGCGATAAAGAAATCAGAACCTGATCTGGTTCTTCTGGATAAGAATTTCACGAAAATAAGCCGGTCTCGTCTTATAGGAAAATATCCCGAAAATGAAGGTATTGCTATACTGCAGAAAATGAGGGAGTTTTCAAAGGTGCCAGTTATTCTCATTACCAGCTACGCTGACCCTGCCTCTGTGAGGTCGGCGATAAAGCTCGGAGCCGATGATTACATCGAGTGGGATGTCCTGGATATAGATGCTAGCCTTCTCGTGCACAGGATCGAGAAAGTACTCAAGGAAAGTAGATTGGAGGAAAATCTTCTCGTTGAGAAATACAACGCGCTCGGCGTTATAGGGCGGTCAAAACCCATGGTGAGAGTGTTCAGACAGATCGAGGATATAGCGAAAAGTGACGTCACGGTTCTCATAATCGGGGAGACTGGTACCGGAAAGGAGGTCGTCGCTCGTGCCATTCACGACGTCAGCGGAAGAAAGCCTTTTATCCCGGTGAACCTGTCTGCATTGCCCAAGGAACTTGTGGAGAGCGAGCTTTTCGGGTTCCGAAGAGGGGCTTTCACGGGCGCTCACCAGGATAAGCCCGGTTTCTTCGAAATCGCCAATGGTGGAACTCTTTTTATAGATGAGGTCAGCGAGCTTCAGAGGGAGCTTCAGGTGAAATTGCTGAGGGTCCTCGAGGATAAAGCTTTTTTCCCTCTGGGATCCAAATATTCCGTTAAGGTGGATGTTAGACTCATAGCGGCGACCAACCAGCCACTCGACGAGCTCGTAAAAGACGGTGGATTTCGAGAGGACCTTTATTACAGGTTAAAAGTTTACACGATAGAACTGCCCACACTGGACGAGCGCAAAGAGGATATTCCGCTCCTTGTGGACCATTTCGTATCTCTGTACTCAAGAAGCAGGGGATTCGAGGTCTATAGCGTGACCGAAGAAGCTGTGGAGTACCTCGTGGCTCAGAGCTGGCCCGGGAATGTCAGACAGCTTGAGAACTGCGTATTAAGGGCGCTGACCTATGCGGACAGGATATTGACCCTCAAAGATGTGGTGACAGCGAGGGAAAAGGGAATTGAAGAGGCAATTCCGATAGGTGCGGAGTTGAGAAAGGTTTTGTCTTCCATGAAATTGCAGGACCTGGAGAGGCTCGCCATCGAGGAAGCCCTCAAGTCGCATAACTGGAATTACTCCGAGGCTGCCAACTCACTGGGGATAGGCCGATCCACACTTTACAAGAAAGCCGAGGAGTACGGGATAAAGAAGAAGGGCAAATAAAAGCCACTTCGCGCCTTTTTGTGCAGGAAACCAGCAATTTTTCGTGGAAACAGAAAAATTCGGTGTTAGTTTTTTTCTCGAAAATTAAAAACCTGCAGGTAATACGCTTAGAGAAAAGCGTTTGTAAGCGCGATGATAGATGACATGGAAAAGACAGGGACTCAGGGTGGGGTTTAGGGGACGGCATCAGTGATGGGAATGGATGGGGTTCTCGAATGAAATTTTTCGGGGCGGGGGCGATCGAAGATCGCCCCCGCCCGGTTCCACAAGGGGAGGTCTGGGAGCCCGTTGATCAGAGCCAAACATTCTATTGCAAATTTATTGCCAGAAGCTCTTTTGAGCTATCTCTATTAGTTGCAAAGAGTTAGTTAAACAAAAATTGATCTCACCTTCCATCAGCTGGAATCTTTCCAGAATCTGGAATTCGGAGTTCCTTATAAGGCCCGACCGTTGTTTTAGAGTGCCCGCATCAACTTATTTGTGCGCGGATGTATTCGCCCTTTTTTATTTAGTATTGACGGTAAACTGATCAAAACAACATTAACGTTCGTATCCCTTTTGTTTTGTCGGGGGCGTTCCCCAATATTTAGCACAATATTTGCAGTTAATTTGCACTTAACCCAAGCGGGAAATATTGTCAGGTTTTAGCGTCTTTGAAACAGCGAAAGTTTCGGTTTAGAAGCAGATAAGTCTGATGGGGGAGGAATTGCTCAGGATGAAGATATATTACGCAGAGATCTCAAACCGGTAGAAGTATTGAGAAAACTTCTTTGCAGATCCCCTGTGCTCGATTTTAGAAAGGACGAAATTGAGAAGGGTGAGATTTCCGGGGACTTATTGACCCATTATGAAAGTTTAACTATATAGTGCTATTTTGAAGTACACTCAACATTGATCAAAGGTGATTTTGCATCTAAAGCACTGGGGGGCGCCCCTTCGGGGCGCCCCCCAGAAAAGAAACCCGTACTTTTTATGTCTTTTACCGCACTCTCATGCCGACTTTGTCGTCCCAGTGGAGAGGCTTATCGGACTTGGGAAGAGGTGCGCCGAAGGCCTCCTTGATGGAAACCCCGTACTTCCAGTCGGGAGGACATATGGCTATGTACCTGGCATAGCCGCCCGTCCCGCCTTTAGGCTTGGCATAGCCGATGGCTATCAGGGCACCGGCTTCGGGGACCATCCAGAGGTTTGTGACTCCCTCGGCCTGGCAATAGCCGTTGTGCATGAGCCAGTACTCTCCCTCGAGGTTGGGTGTCGTGTCGGTATCCAGCGGCTCGTGGCCGTGGAAGAGGATGTGACGTTTCTCGTGGAGGAACTTGAGGGCATCGAGCGTGATCCCAGGGAAGGGTGCATCGACGCTCACATTGGGCCATTTCTTGCTCCAGTCGGAGCGGACCATCACCACGGCGCCCTCGGGGATCTTGCCGTGCTTCTTCTCCCAGGCCTTTATGTCCTCTATGCCGCAGTGATAGCCGGGATTTTTGGCTACCTTTTTGCTGATGTCGATCACCACGAGAGGCCTGATGCAATAGGTGGGAGGAAGCTCGTCGATGGTGGGATAGTAAGGATCCCAGTGGGCGGGCGGATCGAGCTGGGTGCCATACTGGTCAGTGGGAAGGTTGTAGGCTGTGGCTACGAAACCGTGTTTTTTGTACGTGAAAACTTCACCCTTTTTGGCGTAGTCTCCAAGGTCTTTTCCGGCACGTGTGGGGGCGAAAGTGGCATGGCCGAAGCCCGGCCAAACGGGAATATGGGGAGTGAATGCATGGGTCAGATCGACGTATTTGGCGTTGACAAAGTAGTCATTGTATACCTTCCAGAGGGGGTAGTCCTCAGCCCATGCAAACCCCACGAGTATACATATTCCCACCGACAGAGCCAGCAATTTCTTTAACATATCCACCTCCTTGTAAAGGATTTTAAAGAACCAATAAAACCCAAACCCGTGTGTTTTTGATTTTAAGTACATGTTGTTGAGTTTGTCAAGGAAATTCCGCCGTCAGGGTGGTTGATGTTTTCCAGAAAATGGAAAGAAATCCAGAAATGAGAAAATCTCGTGGCCTGGCGAACAGGTTAAGCTCCTGAGCAGCAAATGGTTACGTTTTTCTACGGGTTTGGCAAGTATTTTGACACCAAATAAGGCGAACGGTTAATACAAAGGGCCTGTCTGTGAGGGGGGTGGGGTGGTTTTCTCCGATCTGAGGAGAAACGGAATGGCGGCGATTCCGAGGACGAGTGCAAGATAGAACGGAGCCCTGGGGCCTAAGTGTAGTTTGAACCGCATTCCCACAAAGGGGCCTGCCGAGCCCACGAGGCCTGTTATCGTTCCGAAAAGCCCTATTCCCGTTCCTCGCTTGTCTGAAGGAGACAGGTCTGTGAGGACGATCTGGTACGTGATGTATGCCCAGTGAACGAAGGGCAGGGCGAGGAAAAAGAAGAGAGGGTGACCTGTATGGGACCAGAGGATCACGAAAGTCGGGATGGCGAAGAAGCAGAGCCCGAGGATTCGTCGCGCTCCGACAATTTCGGGCAGATCGCTGAAGATCAGACTTGAAAGAGCTCCTATGTAGGTTCCCGCCGCGAAGTAAAAGTTTATCGTTGACTTTTTGAGCCCGAGCATTTCGGATCCGAAAAGGGTGAGGAAGGGACCGTTTGATGTTAGAGAGAAGATAAGATACATGAGAGACCCGGCCAGGAGAAATATCATGTAGGGCTTTGGAAAAGGACCGGAAAGAGAGAACCGTGTTCCGCTTTCCTTTGAGAAATTCCTCTCCTCGAGGAGAAGGTGCCTGATAAATCCCGACAGAAGGACGACCAGGGACGTCACAAAGATCAGACCCCTGATGCTGATGAAGGGAAGGAGTAGCCCTCCGACCAGGGGGCCTGTGGCGAGGCCGAAGGCAACGAAGGTCTCGAAGATGCTGAAAGCCTGCCCTTTCCTCTCCGTCGATTCGCTCACCATGGCTGTGAAAGACGGCATCTGCACCGCCGAGGCCAGATTGCCAGCGAGATAGAATATAGAGGCTCCGAGCCAGTTTCCCGACAGGGCGGTGAAGAAAAGGGCAAGGGCGTAAACATAGGTCGGCCAGACTATGCATTTCTTTCTGCCGATCCTGTCGGAGAGGACGCCTCCTACAAGCTGAAGCAGGGTGAAACTCAGAGTGAACAGGGTGTAAAGAAGGCCGATCTGGGATTCCGTTGCTCCCAGCTCTTTCAGATATAGAGGAAAAAGGTAATACCAGGAAAAGAGGGCCACCAGGATGAAAAACACGGTCGAGGAAAGGACGAGGACATTGCGGCCCAGCTTCATCCCACAATGATCAAGGCAGAGAAAAAGAAGGTCAAGACGACTTGTCCATTTTCTGGAAAGACAGTAAAATCACGTTGAAAGAGGAGGAGAGATGTCCGGGGATAAGATAAAAGCGGTGGCCCTGTTTTCCGGGGGGCTCGACAGCATGCTGGCAGCCAAAATCGTCATGGAGCAGGGCGTTGAGGTGGTGGGCCTGCATCTCAATAACGGCATGAGTGCTGTTTCCATCAGGAGGCACCTGGGCCTTTCTGCCGACGAGAGTCCTGTCGATGCGGCTGCCTCTGAGGTGGACATTGAGCTCGTCAAACGCGAGATCTATAACGAGTTTCTTCCTGTACTTCTTTCGCCGAGCCACGGATACGGAAGTGGCGCCAACCCCTGCATTGATTGCAGGATATTGATGCTGAAAAAAGCGAAAGAATTTATGAAAGAAATCGGGGCCTCCTTTGTGATAACCGGCGAAGTACTCGGGCAGAGGCCCATGTCCCAGCGTCCCTCGATTATAAAGCTTATAGAGCGGGAGGCGGGGCTCAAGGGACTTGTCCTGAGGCCTCTTTCCGCGAAGTATTTTCCCCCGACCCTGCCCGAGAAAGAGGGGTGGGTGAAGAGGAATGAGCTCCTCGATATAAGGGGAAGATCGAGGAAAAGACAGCTGGAGCTCGCGGAACACTACGGTTTCAAGACTTTTTCCCAGCCAGCGGGAGGATGTATGCTGACCGATGAGAGTTTCTCGAGAAAGTTCTTTGATCTCACGGAACATCTGGAGAAGATAGACATCGAAGATGTCTGGCTTCTTTATGTGGGAAGGCATTTCAGGATCAGCTCGACGGTCAAGTTGATTCTCGGGAGAAACGAGGAAGAGAACGAGGTCCTGGTGAGGTTCAGGGGAGAGAGACCGGCCCTCTGGCCCGAGAGCTATAAGGGTCCTTACGGGTTGTTCTATGGAGATCCAGATGAGATAGAGTTATTGAAATCCGCGAGGATTCTCGCTCGCTACTCGAAGAAGAACTACGGCAGGGTTACCGTTCTTTTTGATAAGGGCGGGCTGGCACAGAAACTCTGCGTTGCCCCTTTCGAGCCCGAGGA
>JAGGUL010000028.1 GCA_021158525.1 Candidatus Hydrothermota bacterium
CCTCCGTAAGTGTGTATTTCTGCATTCTTATTTCCTCCTACTGATCTTTTGAGCAGGAGGATTATACCACAGATGTGACATTCTAAAATGGTAATTAAATGTGACATCTCAAAATAGTAACCACAAAGAAATTCCCGCAAGTTGACAACCATATTTGTCGGCGATATACTATAACGATAATCGTTATTCTTACAAAGTTGAAATGAGTTCAATTTTAGGTCTTTTACCAGAAAGGGGAGTGTCATGGACAAAAGAGCTCTGCACAAAATAAGTTATGGGATGTACATTGTAACCTCCATAGACGGGGACAGGATGAACGGCCAGGTAGCCAACACTGTGTTCCAGGTCACGGCCGAACCTCCCACCATCGCGGTGAGCATAAACAAGAACAACCTCACTCACGAATTTATCGAAAAGAGCGGGGTTTTCGCCGTGTCCGTCCTCTCGGAAGAGGCCGATATGAAGCTTATCGGCCAATTCGGGTTCAGATCAGGCAGGGAAACAGATAAATTCAAGGACATAGAATTCAGAAAGGGGAAGACGGGCTGTCCCATAGTTCTGACTTCAGCCCTTGCTTTTCTGGAGGCTGAGGTCCAGGCAAGGTTCGACGCTGTAACTCACACTCTCTTCCTGGCTAAACTGATAGATGCAGCCATTCTGAGGGAGGAGAACCCCATGACCTATTCCTATTATCACGCTGTCAAAAAAGGCAAGGTGCCCAAAACCGCGCCGACTTACATCGGCGAGGAAAAGGAGCCTGTCTCCAAAAAGGAGAGTAAAAATATGGAGAAATGGATCTGCGCCATATGCGGTTATGTTTACGACCCGGCGGTGGGGGATCCCGATTCGGGAATAGCTCCCGGCACGACCTTTGAAGAACTGCCCGACGACTGGGTCTGTCCGGTCTGCGGGGCCACCAAGGATCAATTCGAAAGGAGTGAGTAAAATGACTGTTAGAGAAATAAAAAAAGGAATCCTTTCTGTAGGAGCCATCGATTGGGACAGGCGGCTTTTCGACGAGCTGATCCCTTTGCCCGATGGAACCAGCTACAACGCTTACATCGTTATGGGCAGCGAGAAGACCGCCCTGATAGACACCGTCGATCCCGCCAAGGAGCACGAGCTCCTTCGCAACCTCGAGGAAGCGGGCATCGAGAGGATAGACTACGTGATCGCCAACCACGCGGAGCAGGACCACTCGGGCTCCATACCGACAATCCTCGATAAATACACCGGGGCCAAAGTGGTCACAAACGCCAAATGCAAGGCCTTTCTGATGGACCTCCTTCACATTCCCGAGGACAAATTCATCGTGATCGAGGATGGCGAGAGCCTCTCCCTCGGCGACAGGACCCTGGAATTCTACATGACTCCATGGGTTCACTGGCCCGAGACGATGGTAACTTACCTCCGGGAGGACAAAATACTATTTACCTGTGACTTCTTCGGATCCCATTTTGCCTCCAGTGAGCTCTATGCCAACGAGGACGCGAGGGTCCTCGAGGACGCAAAGAGGTACTATGCCGAGATAATGATGCCCTTCCGCACAAACATCAAGAAAAACATAGAAAAAATCGAGAAGCTCGACATAGAGATCATCGCTCCGAGTCACGGAACCGTCTACAGGCGGCCATCTTTCATAATCGATGCCTACAAGGACTGGATCTCCGATAAGGTGGAGAACAAGGTCCTCGTCCCCTACGTGTCAATGCACGGGAGCACCAGGGAGATGGTGGAATACTTCGTGAGCGCCCTGATGAAACGGGGAATGAAAGTCAAGCAGTGCAATGCCATCGATGCCGACATAGGAAAGTTCGCCATGGAACTGGTCGATGCGGCCACGGTGGTGCTCGCCACACCCACCGTTCTCGCGGGACCTCACCCGGCCATCGTCTATGCCGCTTCCCTCGCCGCAGCCCTCAGGCCAAAGACCAAGTTCCTCTCGATCATCGGATCTTACGGGTGGGGCGGAAGAACAGTAGATATCCTCAAGGGCATCCTCACACCCATAAAGGCAGAACTGATCGAACCCGTGTTGATCAAAGGCCTGCCGAAGGAAGAGGAACTCAAGAAGCTCGACGAGCTCGCCGACAGGATACTGGAGAAACACAGGGAAACAGGCATCGCCTGAGAGATGGACAAAAAAGCGCTGAAGAGGGTCACAAGGTCGTTCAACCTTTATCGGGCCCCGGAGTGCCGTGCGAGGGTGAGGATTCGACCTGACGGAAAACTATCGGTTAGTTTCAGCGATACCGGGGCCCATCTTCACTGCTGTTTCAACGAACATTTTGAGGATTATAGATATCGCCTCTTAGACCTCCCAGCGCTGAATTCAGGATCGCCGGCGTGAAAATACGTACCTTAAACCAGCACAGCATCATAGAACAGGTGATAAAGGAGGTGTTGAAATGGAGGGAAGGATTCCATTGCTCGGGGAGAAGTTCCCTGAGATAGAAGTACAGACCACACACGGCAAGATGAAGCTGCCCCATGCCTTCAAGGACAAATGGTTCATACTGTTCAGCCATCCCGCTGACTTCACGCCCGTGTGCACCACAGAGTTCGTGGCTTTTCAGAAGAGATACGACGAGTTCAAGAAGCTGAATACCGAGCTCATAGGACTCAGCATCGATCAGGTCTTCTCCCACATCAAGTGGGTAGAGTGGATAAAGGACAATCTGAACATCGAGATAAAGTTCCCCGTCATCGCCGACGACACGGGAAGGGTCTCGGGCATTCTCGGGCTCATTCATCCCGGGAAGGGAACCAACACCGTCAGGGCCGTGTTCATAGTGGACCCACAAGCCACCATCAGAGCCATACTGTATTATCCTCAGGAGCTCGGAAGGAACATGGACGAGATCCTCAGGATGGTGAAAGGCCTTCAGATCTCCGATAAAGAGGGCGTAGCCATCCCTGCTAACTGGCCAAACAACGAGCTCATCGGAGATGAGGTGATAATACCTCCCGCCACCGATGAGGAAACTGCGAAGGAGAGAATGAAGCAGTATACCTGCTTCGATTGGTGGCTCTGCCACAAGAAACTGTAGGGTTTATCAGAGGGGGGCGACCCTAAAGGGTCGCCCCCCTCTGAAATCAAAAGGAGGAGAGACATGAAGGGTTTGAATGAACTCTTTCAGACCGGTGACTGGAAACAGGAAAAACACTCGCCCGTCATCGAAGCCCCCGAGAAAGTCAAAAAGGGAGAGCCGGTGAAAATAACGGTGAGCGTCGGCAAGGAAATCCCCCATCCCAATACGACGTCTCACCACATCAGCTGGATCGAGGTTTACTTTCTCCCCGACGGGGAAAAGTTTCCCCACGAGATAGGGAGATTTGAGTTCACTGCCCACGGGGCCTCCGCTCAGGGTCCCAACACGAGCACGGTCTATACCGTACCCGAGGTCACCGTCACCTTTAGGACGGAAAAATCAGGCACGATCCTTGCCGCATCTTACTGCAATATTCACGGGCTCTGGGAAAACTCGAAGGAGCTCAAGATCGAGTGACCCCTCCCCATGAAACAGGTGGGGGTGGTTTTTAAGGAGATGACAGATATGAAGAAAATGACGGAAAAATCCCTCAATGAGGCCTTTGCCGGAGAATCCATGGCTCACATGAAGTACCTGGTCTTCAGTGAGGTCGCCGAAAGGGAAGGCTTCAAAAATGTGACAAGGCTCCTCAGGGCCATAGCATATGCGGAGCAGGTCCATGCCTCAAACCACGCGAGAAACCTCGGCCTGATCGGGAAGACTGCCGACAACCTCATGACCTGCATAGAGGGCGAGACCTTCGAGGTGGAGGAGATGTATCCGGCCTACGATGCCATCGCCGGGCTTCAGGGTGAGAGCGGGGCAAAACGATCGTTTTACTACGCCCTGGAGGCGGAGAAGATCCACGCTGAACTTTACAAGAAGGCGAGGGAAGAAGTGCTCGGGGGAAAGGACATGGACATTCCCGAAGTATACATATGCCCTGTTTGCGGTTTTACTCACGTGGGCAAGCCACCCGAGAAATGCCCCGTATGCGGCCTGGGAAGCGAAAAATTCAAAAAATTCTGAGGATATAGCTCGCACTGTCGACGTCAAAGTGCTGGTCCACGAAACCGCGAAAAAGCAAGAGAAGCCCTGAAGAAGCCAGAGGAAACTACAAAAAGCAGCATTCAATAAGGGAAAAACCACGAAGGCACCAACCTGCAAGAAAAGGGAAACCATCTATCCCTTGGCAGAAAGTTATTATCGTCCATCTGCGGATTGATTACTTCGCCCGCGCTCCGATTTCGCTGGTTTCTTCGAAGATAATCTCAAAGGGCACGGGCTTTCTGTAATATCTATCCCATATCTCGCCGCTCAGGGTTCCATATTCCCTGTCAAACTCCTCCATGCCACGGACGTACTCATCGTCCTGGAGAGCCTTCTCAGCACTCTCATCGATCGGTTTTGGCGAATGTTTCCTCAAAAATTCCCTGAATTCCAGGTGGTGGTCCCTTATCAGGCAGGGTGCGAGCCAGTTGTTCACCTCATCGGCGGGCTTATCGTAGCCGTAATTCCTCTGCCACCTCCTTATTTCGGCGAAGAAGGGCTGATCCCAGATGTCATTTATCGTTCCACCCTTCTCATATATCTCGTTCAAGTTCACGGGAGAGTAAGGAACAAAGACGCAGGGCGTGACATCTCCGTTCCAGTTCACGTAAAGGTAGCCTCCTCCCCTCCCGGCCGCGATACAGCCGAGCACGGCGGGGCCGTGGTTCCAGAAATCCGAGATGAAGACGCCCTTCTCGAGGATCATCTCCCATGTCTTTCTCCACAGGTAGAGCCTCTCCTCAGCGTTAAGCATGTAATCGAGAGTGTAGGCTCTGCCTATCGGCATGTATTGAAAGATCCACCCGTAAGTAGCCCTCATCTCGTCGAAATAGAAATCGGCGAATTCACTCGAAGTGATCTCATGTAGATTCTGTCTGGTCGCCGTGACCGAGATCCCAAAGGGAACACCGGCATCCCTCAGGTTACGCATGGCTTCTATTATTCTGGCATATACACCCTTGCCCCTCCTTTCGTTGGTGGTCTCCTCGAATCCCTCGACGGAGATGGCGGGGGTTACGTTTCCCAGGTCGGCGAGCCTCTCGGCCATTTTTTCATCGATCAAGGTGCCGTTCGTATATACCATGAAATAGGAACCACGGTGCTTCTGGGCCATCTCCAGGATGCCCTTGCCCTCAGATCGATATATGAAAGGCTCTCCGCCGCTTATCACCACGAACCTTGAACCCCACCGGTTTTCCATTTCTGTGACAAGCCAATCGAAGACGTCCCACCTCAGCTTCTCCCTCGAGGGACCCGATCCAGCATAACACCCCTTGCAGTTCAGGTTGCAGGCCTTGCCCGGAGAAATCACCAGGAAACCAGGGAGGTCAGCTCCATATCTCTCCCTGAACTCCTCCCGAGCTTTCCTCACCCTGGGGTTCGGAAGGAGTGTCTCGAAGAGAAAGAGAAACAGGGCTCTCCTCACGCTCGCAGGAGTTCGGGAATCTATCAGCGACCTGTTCAGTGACTTTATGAGGGCTCTTCCCAGAACAAACCGGTCACGCACGCACCCGGGGGGCTGAGAGGGACGTAGATAGGCTACGTTCTCCTCTTTGTCAAATCGTCTCTCGATGGCTTTCAATATGAGAGGGTTCAGGAGGTCGTTCTTCACGGCAGAGGCAAGCAGGCTCGCCAGAAGGTTTTTCCCCTTATTCGATGTTAAAATAGCCATTTCAACCCCCTTGCTTGCGATAAAAAATAAAGCAGTCCCGTTCATGCAGTCAAGCATTGACATGGAGGAGATGGCAGGTTATCTATTACTTCGATGGAAAAGAACTGGGGGATAGGATCATGAAGCCGGTCGGGAAGGTTCTGCTCCTTTTTCTATTTGCCATCGCTATGGCCTACCTTGAGGCCTCTGTGGTGATCTATCTCAGGGAAATCCTGTATGGGGGCGGCAGAGTGCCCCTTTTTCCCCTCCGCCCGTTCAAGGGGCAGCTTCTCTGGATAGAAATGGGACGAGAGGCAGCAACCCTCCTGATGCTCGTCACGCTCGGCCTTATTTCTTTCCGGACACTAAAGGGCCGGGCGGCTGCCTTTTTCTTCACTTTCGGCCTCTGGGACATCTTATACTATGCGTGGCTTAAGGTCCTTATAGGCTGGCCTCTTTCCTGGGGTGAATACGACATTCTCTTTCTCCTGCCCGTCCCCTGGATAGCTCCTTTTATTGCGCCGATGCTCATAGCTTTTCTTTTCTCAGCGGCCTCGCTCTACGTCATGTTGCACGATCCGCCAATAAGGACGCGATATCTGCTCCTATCCCTGGCGGGAGGAGCTCTGTCCTTCATAAGTTTCGTCTATATCGGGATCACTCAAGGAAGCAGAGGAAAGGTCCCATTAGAACCGAAAGGCTTCCCCTGGGCTATCTACACGGCAGGGTTCCTGTTGATGGCCCTGGGATTTTATCTCGCCCTTGCGAAAAAATCACCTGGCAAAGTACCTGACAAAAGTGGCGATCCAGAGAAAGGGGATTAAAAAGTAAGAGCTGTATTCGGCGAACACAGGTGTCCTATCCGGCAGTTTGATCGCTTTCTCGAAGAAAACCCCCATCAGGATCGTGAGGATGAGAATAGGTCCTCCCCTGAAAACGAGGTAATAGATGGAACTGTTGAGGTTCCAGTGAGAAGGCTTCAGGAGGGAGATCGCGATAACGGATAGAATCACTCCCGTGATCGATGAGAGAACGAGTCCCTCTATCCTTTTTCTCCCCATCAATCCGAAACCGATCTCGGCCCCCAATCCCAGGGAAAGAACGGCTCCGAACTCGCACGGGAAAAAGCCGTCGCCGATAGACTTGTAGACAACAGCGATGAGAGATGCGACCAGATAGAAGGGAAAACGAAATCCCAGATTTCGTATGAAGAATAACAACAAGAGGCCCGTGGTTGAAAGGACGACAGATCTCGCATGAAATCTGATCATTCCGACGAAGAGCTCGGTGAACCCCCACAGAGTTGCGGCCAGCAAAAACAGCACAAATCTGTTTCTTCTCCCGCCGTGGCTTCTCTCCATATCGTCCAAAGTATAGCACCGACCTCCCTTCTATGTCAAACGACACATGTCCTGCTTTTTCCCGTGTCTGAACCCCTTTATCGACTCTTCACGAGATGACAAAAGCTTTGATGCTCCTTTTGCCGATCGTCTCGGTGGAATCTCGAGCTAAAGCGGTCGCCCGAAAGAGGAGGTAGACTCCCTTCCCGACAGCAGGACTCCCCTTGACATGGACCTCTCTTTGAGTTAAATTAATAGCCGCTTCTGGCCCCATCGTCTAATGGCTAGGACACCGCTCTTTCAAGGCGGCGGCGGGGGTTCGAATCCCCCTGGGGCCACTTGAGTTGGATGGGGGAAAGCCCTTCAAACACGAGGAGGGGTTTTCATGAAAGATCCATATCGGTCCGCCGCTTCCAGAGACCCTCGGCGCCTCATAAGAGAGAAGGGGATTTATGGCCTCAAAAACCACGAGCTGCTCTCCCTGATCCTGGGAAAAAGCCGAAAGGAAGACATCACGGAGCTGTCCCAGAGGATAGTCGAACACCATCGATGTCTCGCCGTCCTCGACAACGCCGATCTGGAAGAGATCATGGACGTCTTCGGCCTCTCGGAGACAAATGCCATAAAAATCCTCGCCGTTTTCGAACTCGGCAGGAGGTTTTATTCAAGGGATAAATGGGTCTTCATACGCTCTCCCGGTGAGGCCTATGAGTACCTGAAGAACATGAGCTTTCTCAAAAAGGAACACCTGAGAGGCCTCTACCTCGATGCCCGGAACAAGTTGATACGGGACGAAATCATCGCCATCGGTACCCTGACATCGAGCCTCATACATCCCCGGGAGGTTTTCAGGCCCGCTGTGGAGGTAGGAGCCGTCGGAATCATCCTGGCCCATAACCATCCCTCGGGAGATCCCTCGCCCTCGAAAGAAGACATCGAAGCAACTCAGAACCTGGTCAAAGCAAGCAAGATAATGAACATAGACCTGCTTGATCACATCATAGTGGGCAACGGGGGCTATTCGAGCCTGAAGGAGAAAGGCATCGTCAAATAAAAGGGGGGGTTTACAGGTCGTCCTCCCGCCACTACAATTGGACTCATATCAGACATGTTATGAGTCCAATTGTAGGGAGGAGCGATGGGATTTGACGTCCTGGGCAATTTTTTGATAGATTTCTTCAGGGAATGTCTGGCGCTGTTCAATTCCCTTGCGCCGTATCTCCTGCTGGGCTTCCTTGTGGCCGGGATACTGCACGTATTGCTTCCGAGGGACACCGTGGTCAATCACCTGGGCGGGCGGGGGATACTGCCCGTCATCAAGGCGGCTCTTTTCGGAGTCCCACTTCCCCTCTGTTCCTGCGGAGTGATACCGGTTGCCACTTCGCTGAGAAAAGAGGGAGCATCCAGGGCCTCGGTTCTTTCCTTTCTGGTCTCCACGCCCACAACAGGCGTGGACTCCATCCTCGCCACATACTCCCTCATGGGCCCTCTCTTCGCCGTTTTCAGGCCGATCACGGCGCTCCTGATGGGCATCGGCCTCGGCGGAATAAGCCTTTTGACTGCAGGCCATGAGAATGTCGCCCCCGCTTCGGGAACACCGAGGGGCCAAACTTCCATGGCCAGGAACATAAAGGAGATAGCCGAATACGCTTTCCTCGAACTGCCGGGAGACATCGGAAGATGGGTTGTCATAGGAGTACTGGCCGGAGGTTTTCTTTCCGCTGTGATCCCCGGGAACCTCTTTGCCAGGTATCTCGGGAACCCGCTCATCTCTTTTCCGTTAATGATAATAGTGGCTGTTCCGCTCTATGTCTGCGCCACGGGATCCATTCCCATCGCAGCCGCTCTCATCGCCAAGGGGCTTAACCCGGGAGCTGCCCTTGCTTTTCTGATCGCAGGACCGGCCACGAACACCGTTACCATCACAGTGGTCGGAAAAATGCTGGGGAGGAGATCCCTCGTGACGTACCTCGTCTCGATAATATTGATGGCCCTCGGTGCGGGCCTCGCCTTCGACCTTTTTTACAGGTTGCTCGGCGGGAACGCCTTACTGATCACGGGGGCGGGGAGACATCTGCCTCTCTGGCTTCAGATAAGCTCTTCGGTTCTCCTCGCCCTTGTTCTCCTCAGGGCCTTTTTCAAGAAAACCGAAAAGGAGGAGGTAGACATGGGATTGCTCGTCGAAGTCCCGGACATGAGCTGTCAGCATTGTGTGATGACGATAAAGAAGGCTCTCTCGAGAATTGAGGGCGTGAGGGAGGTCAAAATAGATCTCGAAAAGAAGATAGTAGGTATCGAGGGGGATGTAGACGAAGAAAAAGTGAGAGAAGCCATTAGCTCATCGGGTTACACCGTTAAAAGTATCGAAAAGAAGGATTAACCACGAATATTTCCCAGACCGGGGATCGACCCCGGATAAGAGGCGAAGCTGAAGTCTGTTTCTTGTTAAGATCCGAAGGAGGAATTATAATTTTCTCATGCCGAGAAGGGTGAGAAAGATAGGTGTACTTACTTCCGGAGGGGATTCCCCTGGAATGAACGCTGCGGTCAGGGCGGTCGTGAGGACGGCCCTTGAGGAAGGCCTGAAGATTTTCGGCTTCCAGATGGGCTATCGGGGACTGGTCAACGGCATTTTCCGCGAGCTGGATTTCGAGGACGTGGGCGGCATACTGCAGAAAGGCGGCACTTTCTTGCAGACAGCGAGGTTCAAGGAGTTCGAAAGGGAAGAGGTTCAGGACCAGGCCGTGGACGTGATAGAAGATCTGGAACTGGAATCGCTGATAATAATCGGGGGAGAAGGCTCCATTCACGGGGCTTATGCCCTTTCGAGAAAGGGCGTGCCGGTCATAGGCATACCTGCGAGTATCGACAACGACATCTACGGCACCGACGATTCCATAGGCGTTGACACGGCTCTCAATACGATAGTCAGGGCTGTGGACACGATTAAAGATACCGCCTCGTCCCACGGAAGAGCTTTCATAATTGAGGTGATGGGCCACAATTCGGGTTATCTCGCTCTCCTTTCGGCGATTGCGACAGGTGCAGAGGCGGCCATCATCCCCGAGAAAGAGTTCGATTACAGGACTCTCGCCAAGAGGCTCAACAAGCGCTACAGGGAGGGGCTTACTAATTCCATAGTCATAGTCTCGGAGGGTGCCGCCAGGGGGTTTCATGTCCTCAAAACACTGAACGAGCTCGGCGTCGATTACGAGCTAAGGGTGACGGTCCTGGGCCACCTGCAGAGGGGAGGCTCGCCCACCTTTTACGACAGGATAATAGCCAGCAGGTTCGGCTACAGGGCTGTCCATGCTTTTCTTTCGGGGAAGTCAGGAGTGATGGTGGCCAAGCAGTGCGACAACTATAACCTGGTCTCGCTCGAGGAGGTCGTCAATAACAGGAAGGAAATCCCCGAGGAATATCTAAAAATGGCGGAAACCCTTATGTGGGAATACTGATCGAGATGGATGGTCTGCCTTTCAGGATCTCCGAGGAAAGGATTCTCTCTGGGCTCAACGAGGCGCAGATAAAAGCCGTCACGACCACCGAGGGGCCAGTGCTCGTTATCGCAGGGGCGGGTTCCGGGAAAACCAGGGTACTCACCCACAGGATAGCTTATCTGATCGGCGTTAAAAGGGTCTTTCCGGCGAGGATACTCGCCGTCACCTTCACAAACAAAGCCGCGAACGAGATGAAGGAGCGAATTATAGGCCTGCTTTCGAGCGAGCCCCGCGACCTGTGGATGGGTACATTTCACTCGATCTGCGTGAGAATATTGAGAAAGCATGCCGACAAGGTCGGCTATTCGAGAAATTTCGTGATATACGACCGGGGGGATCAGGAAAGTCTGGTCAAGCAGATAGCGCGCGACTTCAGGGACCTCGCAGAGAGACCGAGCTCCCTGGTCAATCGCATAAGCAGGATGAAGACGGGCCTCAGTCAGGAACTCGATGAGCGAATCCTGCAGATCTACGAAAGGTATCAGATGGAGCTCAAAAGATGCGACGCCATGGATTTCGACGACCTCCTGCTGAAGGTCCTGGAGCTCTTCGAGTCCCACAGCGAGGTGAGGGACTTCTATGCGGAACGTTTCAAGTACATACACGTCGATGAATATCAGGATACCAACAGGGTCCAGTACAAGCTCCTGAGGCATCTGGCATCTCGCCACAGGAACCTTTTTGTCGTGGGAGATGATGACCAGTCCATCTATGCATTCCGCGGTGCGGACATAAGGAACATACTGGAATTCGAGAGGGACTTCCCGGGCGCCACAGTGATAAGGCTCGAGAAAAACTATCGTTCGACGAGGAAAATCCTGCATGCCGCTTCGACGCTGATCTCCCACAATATACATAGAAAAGGCAAGACGCTCTGGACCGATAACCCTGAGGGCGAAAAAATTCCTATCTGCGAAACATGGGACGAGCGGGAAGAGGCGGAAAGGGTTGCGGATATCATATATTCCAGTTCCAGGCCTCCATCCGATTTCCTCGTCCTTTACAGGACCAACGCCCAGAGCAGAGCCCTCGAGGAAGCGCTCCGCAAATACGGAATACCCTATACCATAGTCGGCGGAATAAAATTTTACGAGCGGAAGGAAATAAAGGACCTTCTTGCCTATCTCCGGATCATCTTGAATCCCAGAGACGACGTGTCTCTCACCAGAATCATCAACGTGCCGCCGCGGGGAATAGGCAAGACTTCGCTGGAGAGGTTTCAGGAGCTGGCCTCAAGGAACGGCATAAGTCTTTACGAGGCCCTGAAATATAACCGGGAAATTCCCGGACTCCGGAAGGCCACGAGATCGAAACTGGAGGAATTCCTCGCCCTCATAGACGAAATCAGGGAAAAATCTGAGGACCTGGATGCCTATGAAGTCCTCTCCGAGGTGATAAACCGCACGGACTATATGGATTATATCTCGTCGACGGGCCAGCGGTGGGAGGTCGAGTCCAGGCTCGAGAACATCCAGGAATTGCTGGGCTCCGTCGCCGAATTTGTATCAGAGAACGAGGACGGCAGCCTGGCGGCATATCTCAATTCCGTCTCACTGAAAACGGAGATCGACGACTGGAATCCGGGAGGAGCGGTCACCCTGATGACAGTGCATAACGCGAAGGGGCTCGAATTTCCAGTGGTGATAATAACCGGCCTCGAGGAGACCGTTTTCCCCCACTTCAACTCCCTCGGATCTCATGAGGAAATAGAAGAGGAGAGGAGGCTACTTCACGTGGCCATAACGAGGGCGAAGGAAAAAGTCTATATGACTTTCACAAGGAGGAGGTTCACGCGAAGGGAAAGGGAGCTTAGGCCCTCGAGGTTCCTGAACGAGCTTCCTCAGGAGGCCGTGCAGTGGATGGGCGGGAGACCCGAGGAAAGCTTCACCCCGAACGACGAGATAAGGAGAGGAGATCTGGTTTTCCATCAGATCTTCGGCAGGGGCGAGGTCCTGAAAGTCTACGACGGCAAAGCAAGGGTTCGCTTTCCATCTGTTGGGATCAAAACGCTGGTTCTCGAATACGCCAAGCTTGTGAAACTATGAGGATAGACAGGGCTTTGATCTTTCACCGTTCCACATCCCCGGGGAGCGGGGCAGTGGATAAAGGTGGCCTCGAGCCTTCTTTTTTCAAGGAGTATCCACAGGCCCCGCGGGTGGAACTTCCCAGAGAAACTCTGGATGGAGCTGAAAAACTCAGCGCTGTCATAACAAGAAGGCGATCCGTGAGGGAGTTCTCGCCGGATCCCCTGTCCCTCAATGAGATCTCCGATCTCCTTTACTTTACTATAGGAGTGACGGCGGTCACGGATGCATACGGCATCGAGAATTTCCCTCTGAGGGCAGCCCCCTCCGCGGGTGCCCTCGCTCCCATAGAGCTGTATCCGATCTTCTTCAATCCCCCGGAGGGACTGAAGATGGGCATGTATCACTATAACGCCCTCAAACATGTCCTGGAGTTCCTCATCGAAGGCGATCTCTCCGAACCCCTCGTGGATGCCTGTCTGGGCCAGGAATTTCTGGCTCGAGCTCCGATGGCTATCCTTTTCACTGCCGTTTATCCCCGCTCCAGGTGGAAATACGGGATAAGGGCATACAGATATATCCACCTCGACGCCGGTTTTGCCGGGGAGAACCTCTATCTCGCGGCCACGAGTATGGGGCTCGGGACAGTGGCTATAGGTGCCTTTGACGACGAGAAGCTGTCAGCTCTCTTTGGCTTCGATGAAGAGGAGCTGCCAATGCTCCTGATGCCCGTCGGAAAAAGACTCTCCTAATCTTCTTTTTGCCATCTCACGTTGAGCTCCCTCGCGGCCCTCGCCTCATCGAGGCGTCTGACAGGAGTCACGTGAGGAGCCTCGTGCAACACATCGGGGTTTTCCTCGGCTTCCTTCTTGATCTTTATAAGGGCCTCGGCAAAGGCATCGAGCGTTTCCTTCGTTTCTGTTTCCGTGGGCTCTATCATAAGGGCCTCAGGCACGATCAGCGGAAAGTACACTGTGGGCGCATGAAACCCGTAGTCGAGAAGCCTCTTCGCCACGTCGAGGGTTCTGACGCCGTATTTTTTCAGGTTTCTTCCCGAAAGCACAAATTCATGCATACAGGTACTCTTATAGGGCAGGTCGTAGTGCTCCTGTAGCAGAACCCTGAGGTAGTTGGCGTTTATGACGGCGCCCTCGGCAACCTTCCTGAGGCCGTCGGGGCCCATCATCCTGATGTAGACGTAAGCCTTCACCATCACGTTGAAGTTGCCGAAGAAGGCATGAACCTTCCCTATGGAATCGGGAAAGTCATAGGATAGCTTCAACAGGCCCCCGTCATCGACTATACGGGGGACCGGCAGATAAGGCTCTATCTCCTTTTTCACGCCGACGGGCCCCGAACCCGGCCCACCGCCGCCGTGAGGAGTGGAAAAAGTCTTGTGGAGGTTGAAGTGCATTATGTCAAAACCCACGTCTCCAGGCCTCACAATGCCGAGCAAGGCGTTCAGGTTCGCGCCGTCCATATACATGAGGGCACCCACATCGTGAACCATCTCTGAGATCTTGATTATTTCGCTCTCAAAAAGGCCCAGGGTATTGGGATTTGTGACCATGAAAGCAGCCACGTCCTCGTTGAGATTCTGCCTCAGCACTTCAGGGTCAACGAGGCCGAGCTCGTTGGATTTTATGGTCTTTGTGGAATATCCCGAGAGGGTGACCGAGGCGGGGTTCGTGCCGTGCGCAGAGTCGGGGATCAGTACATATTTCCTGGGATTGCCCTTCATCTCGTGATACTTTCTGACGAGCATCATGCCCGTCAGCTCGCCGTGGGCACCCGCAGCTGGCTGAAGGGAAATGGCGTCGAAACCGGATATCTCTTTGAGGAGGTCCTCAAGCTCTTTCATCAACCTGAGGGCGCCCTGCACGGTTGCCTCAGGCTGAAGCGGATGGATGTTAAGGAAACCGCTGAGCCGCGCCAGTTCCTCGTTGATCTTGGGATTGTATTTCATCGTACAGGATCCGAGGGGATAAAATCCGTGGTCCACGTGATAGTTCATCTCCGAAAGTCGAACGAAGTGCCTGACAACCTCGTTCTCTGAGATCTCAGGGAGATCGGGTTTCTTCTTTCTTCTCAGCTGAGGCGGGATCAGTGAATCCAATGCTTTTTTTTCGACATCAAGGCCGGGCAGAGTATATCCCCTGCGCCCCGGTCTGGAAATCTCGAAGATCAATTTTTCAGGCATCAGATCCTCCTTTTGTCGCTCTATTTTAAATCCGCTTCCATCCGCTTTTCAAGGCTTTTATCGAGCCTCACGTCGCTCAAAAACTCATTCAGCGGAGCTTTTCTAAAAACCAGAAACTGATATCCCCGCTGGCAAAGCGAAATACGGGCTAAATTTCAATTCATCCCTTAATTTTCCCGTCAGCATATCGTGTTGACCTCCGTCCCGTTTTACTTTAACCTACTCTCATGGCTTATAGAGAGCGAAGATGGGAATTTTATCTGGTATTCCTCCTGATTTTGGGGCTTTTCGCCATCGCGATCCCCAAATTCAAACATGCTCTTGACAGAGCGAGGGAAGCCCAGGTCGTGAGCAACATGCACCTCCTCAAAGCAGCTCTGGAGGAATTTGCCAGCTCCGCAGGGGGCAGATATCCGATCGACTTCAGCTCGAAGACCTCTGAGGTCTATCCCGAAGCCAAGAGGACATTCTCGGTGGGCGAAAAAATAGAAAACATGGTGAATCCTTACACCAAAAAGTCAGGCATCGGAAAGGCTGTGTCCTACCTGAGTCCGGAATCGATGATCCCCGATTCCTTCGGAGTCGGGATGGTGCTCTATATCCCTGGCAGTCCCATGAAAACGGAAGAATTGACTCCCTGGTGTGACGATTATCTAATCCTGGGCTACGATAAGACCGGCAAGAAGTTATCCTACACCCTCAAGGGGGACTCGCTGTTACACAAGCCCTGAGAGGGCTCAGCTGCTGAACCTTCCAATGACAAGGGAGGCGTTGTGCCCCCCAAACCCGAAGGAATTTTTCAGAGCGTATCTGATATTCAGGTCTCTCGAGCCCTCAGGAATGTAATCGAGATCACAGAATTCGTCGCCTTCCTCGAAGTTTCGGGTCATGTGCACTTTGCCTCTGATTATGGACATCACCGTGGCTATCACCTCTACGCCGCCTGCCGCCCCGAGAAGATGTCCTATCATTGACTTCGTGGAGGATATGGGGATCCGGTAAGCTCTTTCTCCGAAAAGCCTCTTTATGGCAATGCTCTCGAACTTGTCGTTCAGCTGTGTCGAGGTCCCGTGAGCGTTTACGTAGTCAATATCATCGGGCGAGAGTCCTGCATCGGCGAGGGCGAGCTTCATGGCCTGATATGCACCCTCTCCTTCAGGAGCCGGTGCTGTTATGTGATAGGCGTCGGCAGTGGCGCCATAGCCGAGGATCTCCGCGTATATCTTCGCCCCTCTTTTTTCGGCATGCTCGAGCGATTCGAGGACGACCACCCCTGACCCCTCGCTCATGACGAAGCCATCTCTATTTTTGTCGAAGGGCCTCGACGCCTTATCGGGCTCGGAGTTCCTCGTCGAAAGGGCTCTCATGTTGGAAAAACCGGCCAGGGCTATCTTAACCAGAGGCGCCTCAGCCCCTCCGGCTATCATAACGTCCGCACTGCCATACCTGATGGCCCTGAAGGATTCTCCGATCGAATGGGTCGAGGAGGCACAGGCAGACACTATGCAGAAGTTCGGGCCTTTAAAGCCGTATTCGATCGAGATCTGCCCCGATGCGATATCGGGGATCATCATGGGAACGAGAAAAGGACTGACCTTCTGGGGACCCACTTCCATCATCTTCGCCGTCTCTTTCTCCAGGATCTCTATGCCACCTATGCCCGAGGAAAGATATACACCCACCCTGTTCAGGTTGAGATCGGAATAATCAAGCAGGCCGGAATCCTCGAGGGCCTCCTGAGTGGCATAAAGGGCGTACTGGGCGAACCTGTCCATCCTCCGGACCGTTTTGGGGTTTATTCTCTTCGTGGGCTCAAAATCCTTTATCTCCCCGGCTATCTGCGAGGGATAGGGTGCAGGATCAAACCTCTCGATTCGCGTGATGCCGTTTTTTCCGGACAGAAGTGCCTCAAAATAATCTTTGACGTTGTCCCCCAGGGGGGTGATCGCCCCCATTCCGGTGATAACGACCCTTCGGGTGTTCACTACTTGGATTTCTCCTCGATGTATTTTACGGCGTCCCCAACCGTTCTGATTTTCTCGGCGTCCTCGTCGGGGATCTCTATGTTGAACTGATTCTCGATCTCCATGACGAGGTCCATAACGTCGAGAGAGTCGGCTCCGAGGTCCTCCTGGAAGCGGGCCTCGGGTGTGATGGCATCAGGAGTGACGTTTAATTTATCGATAATGATCTCTTTCAGTCTTTCGTATGTGTTCATCTTCTCCTCCTTTATTTTGAGAGAACCCCATAATGCCGAGGGGGGGACTCGAACCCCCACGGGATCAACTCCCACTGGGTCCTGAACCCAGCGCGTCTGCCAATTCCGCCACCTCGGCGTCGGGTCTTATTATATAAATCGAATTCTTCTTCTGTCAAGGAGAGAGACATTCATGAGCAAGTTGACATATCCTTCGCCCCCTCGTAACATATAGGCATGGATTTTGAGCTTACAGAGGAAAGCACTATAGAAGAACTCGTAACGAGGTTCCCGCAGACCGTGAACGTGTTCATCAAACACGGAATTCCGTGTATCGTCTGCGGCGAACCCCTTTGGGGGACCATCAAGGAAAACGCAGAAAAATATGGCGTTCAGGATATGAACGCGCTCATGGAAGAGCTGCGGTCCGCCATAGAAGGCGGAACGGGTCTGTTCCTGGGCCTGGATCAGACCTCGAAGTAGTACCTGAACTCCCTGGGATGAACCCGTGAATCTACGTCCGCAGCCTCCTTTTCTTTTATCTCTATCCAGTTTTCCAGCAGAGTCTCTGTAAAAACGCCGTCCTTTAGCAGATAATCGTGGTCCTTCCTGAGTTCGTCCAGAGCCTCCTTGAGGGAACAGGGTATCGCTGGACTCGATTTCTTGACCTCCTCGGGATCGAGCTCCCTTTCTATGCCATCTAATCCCGCCATGAGAAGCGCCGCCATGGCGAGGAAGGGATTTGAGGTGGCATCGGGAACCCGATATTCTATCCTCGTCTCGTATTTTGAGACATAGCCCGGTATCCTGATCGCACAGGTACGGTCAGCCACGGAATAATCGACCCTCTCGGGCGATTCAAAGCCCGTCTTGAGCCTTCTGAAGGAATTGGTGCTGGGATTCGTGAAGGCCGTGAGGGAACCGATATGGGCCAGAAGTCCACCTATATAATGCTTGGCCAGATCGCTCAGGCCATCAGGAGAATCGCCGCTGGCGAAAAGTGACCGTCCGTTCTCATCGGCGAGAAATTGGTGCAGATGAAGGCCTGAGCCCGGATGTCCGTTTATGGGCTTCGGCATAAAAGTAGCTATCAAGTTCTCCTGAAGTGCGAGGGCTTTGATGATATATTTGGAGATCACTATCCAGTCGGCCGCCTTTTCGGCCTCCGCGGGATTCAATTCGATCTCCACCTGCGAATAGGCGCCCCCCTCGTGGTGGTGATATTTCACGTCGATCCCGACATCGGAAAGGACGGAGGATATCCTGTTCCTCAGGTCAGCGGTGTGATCGCCCGGCAGGGCCGCATGATAGGAGCCATAGGGCCTCGGATCTTCAATAGGCTCGAGAGAATAGAAAGAGCTGAGCTCCGTCTCGTCATGGTCAAGGGCAGCGAAGAGATAGAACTCGAGCTCGGGCTGGAATACGGCCCTTTTCGCCCCCGTCTCAGAGCATATCTTGCTGACAGCCTTGTTGAGCACGTATTTCGGGTCGTCGCTGAACCTACCGTCGCCCTGAACAACGTGTATCGAGGAAAGAAATGACAGCGTCATCTCCTCGAAAAGGGGGTCGAGAAAGGCGCTCTCAACATCGATAATGAGCTTCATATCGCTCGCTTCGTGCCCTTTAAAACCGGGGAGGCTCGAGCCGTCGATCCCGATCCCGCGTTCTATAACAGCTGGCAGCCTCTCGAGGGGCAGCGTGACGTGACGAAGTCTCCCCAGGAGGTCCACGTACTTCACATCGATGTAGCGAACTTTTTCCCTCTGTATTATCTCGTTGTAGTTCAAGGCAGCACCGTTTACCTGTGTTTTTCGGAAACGCTCTTGGCCTGCATGAACAGCAAGAGGTAATCCCTTCCGCCGGCTTTGGAATCGGTGCCGGACATGTTGAATCCGCCGAAGGGATGAACGTCAACCAGTGCGCCGGTACACTTCCTGTTTATGTAAAGGTTGCCGACGTGGAAGAGCCTCTTGGCCTTTTCTATCTTTTTCCTGTTCAGAGTGAAGACAGAACCGGTGAGCCCGTAGATTGTGTTGTTGGCGATCTCTATGGCATGATCGAAATCTTTCGCCCTGATGACAGAGAGCACGGGTCCGAAGATCTCCTCCTGAGCTATCCTGGCGTTGGGATCCACGTCGATGAATATCGTGGGCTTTATGTAAAATCCGTTCCCCGGAGCTTTCTCGCCCCCGGTCAGAAGCTTGCCCTCATTTTTGCCGATCTCTATATAGCTCAAAATCTTCTGCTCGGCCGCAGCGTTTATAACAGGTCCCATGAAATAGTTGTCCTTCGCAGGTCCTATCTCTATCTTTTCTGCCTCCTCCTTTAACATCTCCACGAATTTGTCGTAGATCTTGTCGACGAGGATGAGCCGGGAGAGGGCAGAGCATTTCTGTCCCTGGAATCCGAAGGCCGAGGCGATGCTCGCCCTGACGGCATCCTCGAGATCGGGGTACTCATCATCCACTATTATGGCATCTTTGCCGCCCATCTCGGCTATAACCCTCTTTATCCAGATCTGCCCGGGCTGCGTCTTTGCGGCGAGCTCGTTAATCCTGAGGCCCACTTCTTTGGACCCCGTGAAGGCGATCATCCTAGTCTTCGGATGCTTCACCAGGTAATCGCCGGCTATGCTCCCGGGACCCGTTAGGAAGTTGAGAACGCCCTTCGGCAGCCCCGCCTCTTCCATTACCTCAACGAACTTATATCCAACAAGGGGAGAGTCGCTGGCGGGCTTCAGGACGACGGTGTTGCCCGTCACGAGCGCCGCGGTCGTCATTCCGAGGAGAATGGCGAGCGGAAAGTTCCATGGAGGGATAACCACGACGGGGCCCAGGGGAATGTAAAAATACTCGTTGTGCTCGGTCTCTATGGGAGTAAGGGGCTGGGGCTGGGCATATCTTATCATCTCCCTGGCATAGAACTCCAGGTAGTCTATTGCCTCTGCCACATCAGCGTCGGCCTCGACCCAGTTCTTTCCGACTTCGAAGACCTGATAGGCCGCCATCTCCAGTTTCCGCTTCTTCATAATCGAGGCGGCCCTTATGAGGATCATCGCCCTCTCCTCAGGCGGGTAAAACCTCCACTCTTCAAAGGCCTCTGTGGCGGCCTGAATGGCCACCTCAGCTTCCTTCTCCGAGGCCTTCTGAAAGATCCCGACAACCTGGTCCTTATCGGAGGGGTTGATGGACTTGAAGGTCGCGTCGGCCTTCATCCTCTCGCCATTGATAACCAGCGGATATTCCTTGCCCAGCTCTTTTTCCACATAGGCAAGGGCTTCCAGCATCTTCTTCCTGTTCTCTTCCTTTGAAAAATCGGTCAGAGGTTCGTTCCTGAATTCAGGGAGCATCTCAGCCTCCTTTTTGCGTAATTTTAGGTTATGAAGAATGTATTTTCAACTTGTTGAGGGAAAAAGAACCCCGATGGGTGCCTTTGACTTCTCAGGCGAAGCCGTTAACGGCTTTCTATGAAGATATGACCATATAAACTCAAGCGGCAATTGACTTTATGAGAGCAAAGTTTTATCCTTTCCTGACTACAAGAGGAGGAAGAAAAGATGGCAGAAGTAAAGGAGTACCTGAATTACATCGATGGCAAGTGGGTGCGGTCTAAAAGCGGAAGGACCTTCGAGAACAGAAACCCCGCGAAGTGGGATGAGGTGGTGGGGATATTTCAGAAATCCTCGAAGGAAGACGTAGAAGCTGCTATAGAGGCTGCCAAGAAAGCCTTCCCCAAATGGAAGAGGATACCCGCCCCGAAGCGCGGAGAGATCCTGAGAAGGGCCACCGAGATAATTATGGAGAGGAAAGAAGAGCTCGCCAGGCTGATGACCAGAGAGATGGGGAAAAACCTGAAGGAAACGAGGGGCGACGTTCAGGAAGCGATCGACACCGGCTTTTACGCTTTCGGAGAAGGCAGAAGGCTCTTCTCCTGGAACACGCCCTCGGAGCTTCCCGATAAATTCGCACTCACATTCAGAAAGCCGGTCGGTGTTGTCGGAGCTATTACGCCCTGGAATTTCCCCATGGCCATACCCTCCTGGAAGGTATTTCCTGCTCTCCTCGCCGGCAACACCGTTGTGATCAAGCCCGCGACCGACACGCCGGCGAGCAGCGCTGAGATGGTGAAGATACTCGAGGAGGCTGGGCTGCCTCCCGGAGTCCTGAACTACGTGACGGGGTCGGGATCAGAGGTCGGAGAGGCCATTATCAATCACCCCGATGTGAGGGTCGTGACATTCACCGGCTCGGCCGAGGTAGGTTCCAGAATAGCCGAGGTCGCCGGCAAGCACCTCAAGAAGGTCTCCCTCGAGCTGGGAGGCAAGAACCCACAGATCGTCATGCCGTCTGCCGACCTCGATCTTGCCGTGGACGGCGTTCTCTGGGGAGCTTTCGGAACAACGGGACAGAGGTGTACAGCCACATCCAGGCTTATCCTCCACGAGGCCATATACGACGAGTTCATCGACAGGCTCCTCAAGCGGGTCAACGAGCTCAAGATCGGCGATCCTCTGGAAGAGGACACCGACATGGGGCCTGTTATCAACCAGGCACAGCGCGAGAGAATCCATGGATATGTGGAGATAGGTAAAAAAGAGGGCGCGAAGCTCCTGATCGGCGGAGAGCCCCTCACCGGCGGGATCTACGACAGGGGCTGGTTCTATAAGCCCACGATTTTCGTCGACGTCACGCCGGATATGACGATCGCCCAGGAGGAAATCTTCGGCCCGGTGCTCTCTGTGTTCAAGGTGAAATCGCTGGATGAGGCCATCGAAGTGGCCAACGGAGTTAACTACGGGCTCTCCTCCTCCATCTATACGACGAATTTGCTCGAGGCCATGAAAGCCGTTGAGGAGCTCGAGGCCGGCATTACATACGTGAACGCTCCCACCATAGGAGCCGAGACTCATCTTCCTTTCGGCGGCGTCAAGAAGACCGGCAACGGCCACAGAGAGGGCGGATGGACAGTTTACGAGATCTTCACGGAGTGGAAAACGGTCTACATCGATTTCTCGGGCAAACTCCAGAAGGCGCAGATAGATACCTGGGAAGAGTAGAATGGCCGTCTTCCTCCTCGCGCTCAACCTGCTTCTGAGCCTGAACCTGAGGTGGAGCACCCTTCTGGACGCTGACTACATCTTCGATTATGCGGAAAGGGATGGGAAGCTCTTTCTGGCCACCAACGGCGGGGTGATCCTTTACGACGCAGAGGGCGATTCCGTCATAAGACAGTTCACCAACATGGAGGGCCTCCCAGGGCCGATCGTGAAGCGGGTGCTTTTTGACGGTGAGGGATATCTCTGGGCAGCAGTTCAGGACAAGGGACTGGCCTACCTGCCTCCCGAGGACGACTTCTTCCAGGCCTATCCTCTCTCGAAACTTCCCGCCTCGGCCGCAGATATCAGGGACATGGTCGTTTTCTCTGATACCCTGTTTCTGGCCACCGATGGGGGACTCGTCCTTCTCGATACACACGGGACCGGAGACCCCGGAGATGATTTCTACGTCGTCTTCACGTCATACTACTATCCACTCTCGTCCGACGACGTCTACGGCCTCGGATTCAGAAATGACACCCTATTTGTCGGAACGGCGGCCGGGCTCGACTATGTCCCGGCCGTCGACCTTCAGGATCCCGACAGCTGGAGGCACTTCGACGGTTTCGAAGAGGGCGACACGGTCCACATAGTCGAGCCCGGCCGCAACTTCATCGGTCTCGCCGTGAACGACAGGGCTCTGTATGTAACCAACGACACGACATATATCCTTGTGGATTCCCTATACATCAGCGACCTGCTCTGCGAAGGCGATACGCTCTATATCACTGCCTTCGACAGGGGCTGGGGAGGCCAGATATGGCTCACGGGCGGCGTATTTCTAACACCGGGGGACGGCTCTCTTATCGCCCTCGATCGGACTTCTTCCATCAAAAAGAGAGCCACATCCATCTATATCGATTCCGGCTCGAGAATCTGGGCGGGTTTCGGCTGGTGCTGGAACTACAGCATCGTATCCTATGGGGCAGGCCTCGGGAAGCTTGAGGGCGACACGTGGCGCATAACGAGGATGACTGAGTTAAATTTCAACAAGATAACCTCGATCGAGAGGGATGACAGCGGAACCGTCTGGGTAGCTCAATGCATCGGGTACTACCCAAATGGAGTACAGGGATTTAAGAGGGACGGCACCACCGTCTTTACCGATTCATCCGATTACCCGAACTCGCCCTACAGGCTCGTAAGGGGGCCAGATGGAAGAATCTGGGCCGGTACCTGGTGGTCCCACGGGGGGGTCTACAGGGTCGATTTTGATGGGAGCATTCTCCTCCATAACAACGGGTTCATCAGCAATTACATAAAGGATATCGCCTTTCTCGAAGATGGAACGCCGCTTGTGGCCTGCTATCCCGACAGGACCGGTGAAGGGGGCGGTGTATACAGGCTCATCGACGATTCGACATCGGAGCTCTACACAGACATCGTAACCATGATGGACGACATAGAGATCGATGATGAGGGCCGACTCTGGATAGGAGGTGCTGGGGGCTGTGTAATCCTGGGCACCGACACAGTGAACCTGAGGATGAGCGAGGGATTGCCTTCCGACAACGTCATAAGGCTCGTCAGGGACGGCAACGCGATGTGGATAGGCACCTCCAACGGGCTCGCCCTGTTCAGGAACGGCGCGGTGCAGGCTACTTTCCTTGAGGGCTATGAAATCAGGGATGTAGATCCCTCACCCGATGGCAAGGTCTTCGTGTTGACCGACCAGGGGCTTGCCGTTCTGTATCCCGAGGAAAACAGAGTCCTCGCCTTTTACACACCTGAAAACTCACCGCTTATAAGCGATCTCCGGGAGGGCTATCTCACAAACGCCCTCCTCGTGGATGCTGAGGCCGGCAAGATCTGGGTGGGCACGAAGCACGGGCTTAATATCATAGAAGCCGACTTCTTCGAGAAGACAAAGGAGGGAGCCGGACCTTATGTATATCCCAATCCCTGGATAGAAGGGGCTTCGGGCCAGAGGATAACCGTGGCAGATATCGACGTCGGAGGCGAAATATATCTTTACACTCTCTCGGGGAAAAAGATCGACCTGAATGGGCTCGAATTCACGAAAAGAGGGCGATCTGCCTCTTTCAATCCCGGGAGACTCGCTCCTGGCACTTATCTGCTTTTGGTCAGAGGCGAGGACGGTACGACGAGAAGGTTGAAGTTCGCGGTGATCAAGTAAGGACAAACTTTAACGGAGGGATAAGAGATGAAGGTAAAGTACGTGTATTTCTTCGGCGGCGGGAAAGCTGAGGGCAACAAAGAACTAAAAAATCTCCTCGGCGGGAAGGGAGCCAACCTTCATGAGATGACCAATCTCGGCATCCCGGTGCCGCCGGGGTTTACGATTTCCACCCAGGCATGTATTGAGTATTTCAAACACAACAGGTTCCCCGAGGGCCTGAAGGACCAGGTCCTTGAAAACCTGAAAAAGCTGGAAGAGGTGTCGGGCAAAAAGCTCGGAGACCCCTCAAATCCGCTTCTCGTCTCGGTTCGTTCCGGTGCGAGGATATCGATGCCCGGAATGATGGACACGGTCCTGAACCTCGGGCTCAACGAGCAGACGGTACAGGGCCTGGCAAAACTCACGGACGACGAGAGGTTCGCTTACGATTCCTTCAGGCGCTTCATTCAGATGTTCGGCGACGTGGTGATGGGCGTACCGAAGTCTGCGTTCGAGGAAAGGCTGGAGCTCTACAAGAAAGCCGTCGCCCTCAGGGAGACTTTCAAAGAACTGGACCTCGATAAGGCCGTCGAACTGGCCGAGGAGCTCGAGGACAAAGCTCCAGAAGAGATCGAGGAGATCCTCAGGAAACACGGCCTCTCGGGCAAGGGAGGCGAGGTCGCTGCCCTCCTCGAGAACGCGCCCAAGACGGTCCAGGATGTGGACCTTTCCGTCGAGATCCTCAAAAAACTCACCGGCGACTTCAAGGAGATATTCAAGAAATACACGGGCAGGGAATTCCCCGAAGACCCCTATGAGCAGCTCTGGATGGCCATCGAGGCCGTCTTCAAGTCCTGGAACAATCCCAGGGCCATCGAGTACAGAAAGATAAACAGGATTCCCGATGACTGGGGCACCGCGGTCAACATTCAGATGATGGTCTTCGGCAATATGGGCTTCGATTCGGCAACGGGCGTGGCCTTCACGAGGAACCCCTCTACAGGCGAGAAGAAGGTCTACGGAGAATACCTGCTCAACGCTCAGGGAGAGGACGTGGTGGCGGGGATAAGAACTCCCAAGCCCCTCGAGGAATTGTCAAAAGATATGCCCGAGGCTTACAACCAGTTGATCGAGACCTTCGAGAAGCTCGAGAAACACTACAGGGACATGTTAGACCTGGAATTCACCATAGAGAAGGGCAAGGTGTACCTGCTCCAGGCGAGGGTAGGCAAGAGAACGGCGAAAGCAGCCGTCAAGATCGCTGTGGACATGGTCAAGGAGGGAATGATAGACATCGAGGAAGCCCTGATGAGGGTGGACCCCAAGCAGGTGGAGCAGCTTCTGCACCCGATGATCGATCCCTCCTACAAGGCGAACCCCATAGCTAAGGGACTCCCCGCTTCGCCGGGTGCAGCCTCGGGAAAGGTAGTCTTTGACGCCGAAGAGGCAGCCCAATACGCTGAGAGGGGCGAAAAGGTCATACTCGTGAGACACGAGACCTCGCCCGACGACATCAAGGGAATGGCCAAATCGAAGGGTATTCTCACGTCGAGGGGCGGAATGACCTCCCACGCGGCCGTGGTGGCGCGCGGTATGGGCAAACCCTGCATCGTCGGGGCCGAGGACATCATAGTTGACTACGACAAGGAGGAATTCAGGGTAAAGGACAAAGTTGTCAAAAAGGGAGATGTAATAACCATCGATGGTGCCACGGGCAGCGTCTTCCTGGGCGAAGTGCCAACCGTTCCTCCTTCCTTCTTCTCCGAGTTCGAGGAACTTCTCAAATGGGCCGATGAGATCCGCTGGATCGGCGTCAGGGCCAATGCCGATACACCACAGGATGCGCAGAGAGCGAGACAGTTCGGCGCCGAGGGCATAGGCCTTGCCAGAACTGAACACATGTTCTTCTCCGGAGACAGGATCTACGCTATGCAGGAGATGATCCTGGCTGAGACGAAGGAGGAGAGAGAGAAGGCTCTGGCCAAGCTTCTCCCAATGCAGAGAGAGGACTTCCTCGGACTTTTCGAGGCCATGGACGGTTTCCCGGTGACCATAAGGACCCTCGATCCTCCCCTCCACGAGTTCGTGCCCAAGACCGATGACCAGATCAAAGAGCTCTCCGAGAGGACCGGAGTGCCCGAGGAGGTCATCAGGTCCAAGGCCAAGGCCCTCGAAGAGGCGAACCCCATGCTCGGGCACAGGGGCTGCAGGCTCGGAATAACTTACCCCGAGATCACCGAAATGCAGGTGAGAGCCATTATAGAGGCCGCATGTGAGGCCAAGAAAAAAGGCATAAAGGTATTTCCCGAGATAATGATCCCCCTCGTCTCCAACGTCAACGAGCTCAAGCTCCAGAAAGAGGTCGTCGACAGAATTGCCAAAAAGGTCATGGAGGAAAAGGGCATAGAAGTTGAATATACGGTAGGAACGATGATAGAGCTGCCCAGGGCCGCCATAACGGCCGACGAGATAGCGGAAGTCGCACAGTTCTTCTCTTTCGGTACCAATGACCTGACTCAGACTACCTTCGGCTTCTCGAGGGACGACGTCGCCAAGTTTCTGCCCAAGTACCTCGAGCTCAAGATACTCAAGGACGACCCCTTCCAGGTCCTCGATCAGAGGGGAGTCGGCGAGCTGGTGAAGATAGGCGTTCAGAAGGGCAGGAGCACCCGCCCGGACCTCAAAGTGGGCATATGCGGAGAACACGGAGGGGAGCCGGAGTCGGTCAAGTTCTGCCACAGGATCGGACTGGACTACGTCTCATGCTCACCCTTCCGCGTCCCGGTTGCGAGGCTGGCAGCAGCGCATGCCGTCATAGAGGACAAAAGAAAAAGGCAAAGGTCCTTCAGGAAATCCTGATGTTTCGGGGAGGGGCGAAGCTTCGCTTCGCCCCTCCCCTTTCTTTTCAAAACTCCCGCCCCTATAATTTTTTCTATGAAAGTCGCTGTGATCGGCAGCATGGGCGTGGGGAAGAGCACGCTCTTCGACCTCCTCGCCCGCGGACACGAGGGAAAAGCCAGAGGATATATATCCGGAGTGGGTCTGGCCGAGATAGAAGACCCCAGGATCGAGAAGATACGGGAGATAGCCGGCTCAAAATCCGTCAAAAAGCCCCGCATCGAGATCTATGACTTCGACGGGTTCGGAAAGCTCTGGAAAGAGGAGAGGGTGGGGGAGATTCTCAATGAGCTTCTCGGTTTCGATCTCCTTCTGCAGATCGTCGGCGATTTCCCTCCCTTTGAACCGGAATCCGATTTCGAGGAGATCGACCTGAGGCTGATTCTCGCTGACCTCTCCATCGTGGAAAACAAGCTGAAGAGGATAGAGAAGGAGAAGATGGCCCACAGGGCCACCGAGGAAGAGGCTGTCTTTTTCAGGAAGCTAAGGGATCATCTGAGCGCCGAGAACGTCCTCTCTCAGCTCCACCTGACCGAGTTCGAAAAGAACCTCATTCAGGGCTACAGTTTCCTGACGGTCCTGCCGAGGGTCGTCATTTTCAATTCCTCGGAGGAAAGAGTAGAGGAGGACCTGCCCGATTCCCTGATCGCCAGATTGAAGGAAAGGGGCTACCCTCATTTCAGGACGATTCTGCCCATAGAGAGGGAAATAAGGGAGCTCGAGCCCGAAGAGAGAGACGAGATACTGGCTGGATATGGTTTAAAACCGGGCTTCGTGGCAAAGCTAAAAAAGGCAATTCTGGAAGCCCTCGGCCTGATCACCTTCTTCACGACGGCCCACGACGAGCTGACTGCCTGGCTCGTCAGGGAGGGCACGACCGCGAAGGAGGCAGCTGGACACATTCACACAGACATGGAGCGGGGCTTTATCCGGGCCGACGTCGTCCATTACGACGACCTTCTCGGGTGCGGCGACTTCAAGAAGGCGAGGGAAACGGGGCATTTGAGGTCCGAGGGCAAAGACTATGTGGTCCGGGACGGGGACATAATCTTCATCAAGTTCTCGCGTTAGACATGAGGCATCCCCTGGCCGCCCACCTCCACAGGATACAGATGCCGGGAAGGTATCTCGGGGGAGAGATAAATTCCGTCCAGAGGGAGACGGCAAGAGACACTGTACTTTTCGCCCTCGTCTATCCCGAGCTATACGAGATAGGAATGTCAAATCTCGGCATGAAAATCCTCTATCACGTCTTAAACGGGATTGAGGGCGTTTACTGCGAAAGGGCCTTCCTCCCGGCTCCCGATGCCGAGGAAATCATGGCTGGGGAGGGCATTCCCCTCTTTTCCTTAGAGACCTACAGACCCCTCGGAGAATTCGACGCCGTGGGATTTTCGGTCCACACTGAGCTGAACTATACCAACATCCTGCATGCACTCAGGCTCGCGGACATCCCGCTCAGGGCCGATGAGAGGGACGAGAGGCATCCTATCGTGATAATAGGGGGACCCGCCTCCTTCAATCCCGAGCCCCTCAAGGCCTTCGCTGATGCCTTCGTCGTTGGCGAAGGCGAGGATGTTGTTGCGGAGATCGTCGAAGTCCTCAGGGCGAGAAAATCGGGGGACCTCGACAGAGATGGTGCCCTCCTTGAGCTCTCGAAGATCGAGGGAGTGTTCGTGCCGCGATATCCAGCACCCAGGGTTTCGAGAAGGTGGGTCCAGTTCAGCCCCGATGCTTTCCCTACTGCCCAGGTAGTGCCCAACGTGAGAATAGTTCACGACAGGTTTTCCATCGAGATCATGAGGGGCTGCACGAGGGGGTGCAGGTTCTGCGAGGGCGGAATGGTTTACAGGCCCATCAGGATCCGCGAGGTAGAGGAAGTCGTCTCCCTGACAAAAAGGGGCATAGCCGAAACCGGCTTCGAGGACATCTCCCTTCTGGCATTCACGGTCTCCGATTACCCGGATCTGACGGCTCTTCTCTTTGAGCTGAAGAAGGAACTCGGCGGCGAGACTTACATTTCGGTCCCCTCACTGCCCGTCAACGCGGTGACTGAAGAACTCTTCAGGCAGTTCAAGGAGATGAGGAGATTCAGCATAACCCTCGCCCCGGAGACGGTCAGCGAGGAGCTGAGGGCGCGCATAAACAAAAACGTCCCCCTCGAAGAGATAATGAGCTCAGTGGAGACGGCGGAAAAATACGGATTCAGGCGGATCAAGCTCTACTTCATGGTAGGACTGCCGGGCGAGACTCCCGACGACGTCGCCAGGATCGCGGACCTCATGGAAGACCTGACCAGAAGCTCCAGGAAGACACGCTTCAAATTGTCGTTGAATCCCTTCGTGCCGAGGCCTCACACTCCCTTCCAGTGGGAAAGGCAGTTCAGCGTGAAGGAGATATACGAGAGAGTCGGGCTCCTCAAAGACAGGCTGAAAAGGCTCAGGAGGGTCGAATTTTCCTGGCACGATCCCAAGAAAGCCTTTCTCGAGGGGGTCCTGGGGCGAGGGGATGAGAAACTGTCGGAGGTGACACTCAGGGCTTACGAGCTGGGTGCCAGGTTCGACGACAGGTCAGAGTTCTTCAATTTCAGAGTCTGGCTGAGGGCCTTTGATGAAACTGGAGTGGATCCCGATGAGTACCTCTCGGAGAGAGACCCTGCTAAGCCGCTTCCCTGGAATTACATAGATGTGGGCGTGACAGAGAGGTATCTCCTGAGGGAGTTAAGAAACTCTCGGGTGCCCCGCTTCACGTCCGATTGCATGAGGGAGGGGTGCACGGGTTGCGGGCCCTGGTACAGGGAGGGGTATACCCTCTGCAGGACGGGCTACCGTCCGAGCAGGGAGCCGGATTCACTTTTGATCTCTGAGCCCAGAAAAGAAAACGTTTTTTACAGGTATGTCCTCGTCTATTCGAAGACAAAGCCGGCGGCTTTCCTCTCCGAGCTGAACACGATGGCGGCCTTCGTGAGGGCCCTGAGGAGGGCCGGGGTCAGGCTGAGATACAGCGAGGGATACGTTCCACACCCGAAGATGAGTTTCTCCCCCTCCCTTTACCTCGGTGCCGAATCGGAGGCGGAGATCCTCTATCTCGAGACGCTGGAAAAATACGACCCAGAGGAGCTTAAAAATGGCCTGAATTCCCAGCTTCCGAAGGGCATTCATGTATCCTGTGCTAAGGAAGCAACTTCCAAACCGGTATGGGAGGAGCTGGATTCTGCCCTTTACAGCGTGGATCTTGCTGATTTCGAGATCGACGAGGAGAAGATAGAGAAAACAGTGATGACAGGTGAAGTTCTGAGGAAGGGAAAAGTTTTCAGGCTGAGAGATCACGTGATCTCCTGGAGGTACGATGGCAAAAAGCTCCTCCTGAAACTCAAACTGCGGGGCGGTCCCGGCTTAACTCGCTTTTTATCGGGCTTCCTCGGGATAGATCCCGAGGAAGCCCGGGGTGTCCCGGTCAGGAGGCTCGCCTTTTACAGGGGTGATGAGCCCTTCAGACCTTGTTAGAGACCTGAAGAAAAGGTATAATTGAAGAGATGACTAAGATTCCCCTGGTGGCTATAGTCGGAAGGGTGAACGTGGGAAAATCCACCCTTTTCAACCGAATCATTGGGAAGCCTCTTGCTCTCGTCGATGAGAGGCCTGGTCTGACCCGCGACAGGCTCAGGAAGCGCGTCGAGTGGGAGGATTTGAGCTTCGAGATAATGGATACCGGGGGGCTCTTTTCGCCCGACGAGGACCAGTTGAGCGAATACCTCCGGAGGAACATAGAAAAGGGGGTGGAGGAGGCCGACCTGGTAATCTTCCTGGTGGACCTGAAGAAAGGCATTACGCCCTATGACATGGAGATAGCCGAGTGGCTCAGGAAAAAGGGGAAGAAGGTGATCCTCGCGGCCAACAAAGCTGACGTCAAGGACAAGGACGCCCTGGAGTTCACCGCCCTGGGATTCGGAGAGCCCGTCGCCCTCTCCTCGGCTCATGGGATCGGCGTGCCTGAATTGCTCGATCGAGTGGTTGAGGAGCTCAGAAGGCAGGGTTACAGGTCGACGCCTAAGGCCGAGAGGACCAATAAGACCCGCATCTCGATTCTGGGAAGGCCCAACGTGGGGAAATCCTCGCTTCTCAATGCGCTCGTCGGAAAAGAGGTCGCCCTGACCTCGCCGATCCCTGGCACGACCAGGGACTCGGTCGACGTCGAAACCGAGGACCTGATAATCATCGACACTGCAGGGATAAAGAGGAAATATAAGGACGAGATCGAATATTACGCCCACATCCGCTCCAGGAGGTCTCTGAGGTACGCTGAGGTCGGCATCGTGGTGATAGATGCGACCGACGAGATAACACGGCTCGACAAGAAAATCATAAATCTTGTGATAGAAGAGGGCAGGGGACTGGTTGTGGCCCTCAACAAGGTAGACCTTCTCGATAAAGAAGAGAGAAAAGAACTGCTTCCTTACGTATCCAACGAACTGGCTTTTGTCCACTTCGCGCCCAAGGTCTTCACTTCCGCCAGGACAGGCGAGGGGATCGAGCTACTCAGAGAAATGGCGAAGAAGGTCAGGGACGAGGGGTACAAAAGGGTGCAGGAGGGAGATCTCCTGAACGCCCTGGAAAAAGCTGCAAACAGGCTCGCGCCGCCGACCGAGATCTACTCCTTTAAACAGGTGGCATCAAAACCACCCACTTTCAAGATAGTGTCGAAGAGGGAAATACCCGCCCATTATCTGAGATTCCTCGAGAGGTTCATCCGGGAGAAATTCGACTTTCTGGGCAATCCCATCGTTTTCCGGCAGGTCCGTCCCCGCCGCAAGAAAGGTTAATTCTTTCTTAGCTTCTATCGATAGGGTCGTTCTATCGATGGGGTCGGACCGTGCAACCTGCACGGTCCGACCCCATAAAATCTCATTGAGGCTGAATGTATTGGACGATATCTAACTGTGCGCATAGAATTCCAGACGGCTTTTACCATGGTTAGTTCTCCAAAACCCTTCTGAGACAACTGAAAGCGCCCACTGCAGGTGTGCGCTGGAAACGCTGTGCCGCAATCAATACAGCGATCATGTGTTACGCACGGGGGTGTCTTTGTATCCTTCGGTACACCAGTTACTTAAATGGGGTCGGGTCGTGCAAGTTGCACGACCCGACCCCATCACAATCAGAAACCGCCGTCGAAATCGGCGTCAGAACATCAAAACCGGAGGAAACAGCCTATCCGCCGGAGAACCTCGCCGGTGAGAAATTCACACCCCGCTCAGATCGACCTCATCGTATTCGCGCAGGCGGTCGATTATTATCTTCTTTATCTCCTCGAGCCTTTCGGGGGTCTTCGCCTCGAACCTCAAAACGAGCACCGGCTGCGTGTTGGAAGCCCTGACCAGCCCGAAGCCATCCTCGAACTGTATCCTGGCGCCGTCGATATCTATCACCTGATACCTGGAGCGAAAGTACTCGACCAGTTCTTTCACCACCTCGAACTTCCTATCATCGGGGCAGCCTACCCTGATCTCCGGGGTGGAGTAGTAAAAAGGTATCTCACCGTGGAGCTCCGACAGCTTCTTCCCCGACTCCGACATGATCTCGAGCAGCCTCAGGGTGGCGTAGAGGGCATCGTCATAACCGTAATAGCGGTCTTTGAAGAAGATGTGCCCCGACATCTCGCCGGCAAGAGGCCCGCCGACCTCCTTCAGCTTCGCCTTGAGGAGAGAGTGACCCGTCTTCCACATGAGTGGCTTCCCGCCGAGGGACTCGATGTACTCGACAAGCCCCTGGGAGCACTTCACATCGAAAATTATGGGCGCTCCCGGGTTGTCCCTCAAAACCTGCTTGACAAATATGCCGAGGAGTTTATCCCCGAAAATAAGCGTCCCCTTTTCGTCAACTGCCCCTATCCTGTCGCCATCTCCGTCGATCCCGATCCCGAGGTCGAAGCCCTTCCTGACCAGCGCGATGAGGTCCTGCATGTACTTCTCCACGGTGGGGTCGGGCAGGTGATTAGGAAAATTCCCGTCGGGCTCGAGATAAATTCCCTCCAGTTTGATAGGGAACTCCGACAGGATCTGCGTCAGGAGTGGCCCAGCGGTTCCATTTCCTGTATCGAGGGCCATCCTCAATTCTCTCTCGATCTTAACGCCCTTAACGAGCTCCTCGATGTAATCGCCCCTTATGTCCTTCCTCTCCAGCTTTCCCCTCTCATCGGTTCTGAGGAAGTCCTCCCGTTCTATCCTGTCCCTGAGTTCCTGAATCCCGTCGCCGTAAACAGTGTCATGCCCAAGATTTATCTTGAATCCGTTGTATTCCCTGGGGTTGTGGCTTGCAGTAACCTGTATGCCTCCGTGGACGGGCCACTTGAAGAGCGAGTAATACATGACAGGGGTGGGTACAACACCGATCTCATAGACATCCACGCCAACACTTCTCAGTCCATCTATGAGGCCTTCCTCGAGATCGCCCGACGTGTGCCTTACATCCCTCCCCACGCTTACCACCTTTCCTCCCTTTTCCCTGAGAAGGGTGCCGTAAGCCTTCCCTAAGGCAAATGCGAGCTCCGGGGTTATATCTTCGCCGGCAATGCCCCTTATGTCATACATCCGAAAGATCTGGGAATTAACCTTCATCGCCTTCCTCCTCTTTTATCGCACAAATATAAAGAAAGATGCCGATGGCTTCAAGAAATTCCCCTGAGCTCTCTCAAAATCGGGATCGTCTTTATCTTCTCCTCGTCCAGAAGGCCCCAGTAAATCCCGGAAGGTTTGGGAAAGGCCGTATCTGTGGCTATAACCCCCTCCGGAGTAACTATAAAATCGACGGGTATATCGTGTTCCCTCATCTCGAACTCACGATCGATGATCTGCAGGGGATGTACCGTCGTTATAACCGGGGTATTCTCGTCTATAAGGCCGAAATGCCTCCCTATGGCGAATTCCAGGTCCGAATAGCCACCTCCCTTGCCTATCCTCGCCCCGTCCCTCCTGACAGCCACAGAGCCCGCGACAACGAGATCGATCTTCGGCATCTCCGAGGGATGCACCTGTGTTCCGTAGCGAAAAGCACCTTTTATGGTCGATGCGGCCCTCTCAAGGCTTTTTAACTTCGATGGAACGAGCTCTATAAAGCATCGTAGCTCCCAGAGACGCGGAACGGCCATGTAGAGGAACTTTCCCTGAAGGAGCGCCAGTTCTCGAAGGGGCCTCTGGGGAGAATCGGGGTTGATCTTGATACGCCGCGCCCTGGCCCAAACATCGAGGTTCAAAACCTTTCTCGCAGCCCTCTCAGCTCCCACAAAATTTGGTATCCTGCCCCTCGCACCGGGGAACCTCGCCACTCCCTTATCCTCGAGAAGCCTCCAGATTTCCTCCCGAATTCGCTCTTTACTTCTCATGTCAGGATTTTAACGGCAAAAGGGGGCAGAAGGTCAAGACCGGGGCTGTGCGTCGATCGATTTCGAGCCTTCCATTCCACAGACATTTCGTCAGAAGGCCTTCATTCTTCCGCAATCTTCTGGAGTTTCCGCCCTAAAGCCCGTACATCGGCGATTGTTATATCTTCGATAGAATCCCCTAAATCATGAGGGGCCCGGAGAGACCTCCCCAAAGCGAGCCACTCACCCGGAACTGAGATGGGAAACTTCTTAAGTGGGCCATTAACCGGCCCAACACCCAACAGACCGAAATAAAAAGAGATCCTCTGCCTTAAAGCGAAAACCAAATTTGTGGGGTCGAAGGCAGGTGTTTCCGTTAAAATGAGAACAAGAGGAGCGGCGGCGGGATCAGTATTCTATCCCTTTCCGCGCCCTGACGCCCTTCCTGAAATAGTGTTTGACCTCCCGGACCTCGGAGACAAGGTCAGCCATGTCGATAAGCTCTGGCGGAGCATATCTGCCTGTAAGGACCAGATCCACGCGCTCCGGCTTTCCCCTTATCAGATCCATGACCTCCTCGAGGCTTAAGAGCCCCATCTTGAGGGCGACGTTGACCTCATCGAGGATCACGATGTCATAGTCGCCCGAGAGCATCGCGTCTTTTGCCTTCCTGAGACCGAGTTTTGCCAGCTCCACGTCTCTCTCGTCGGGTTTGCCAGGCTTCACGAAGGAAGGAGAACCGAAAAGCTCGATCTTGATATTTTCCGGAAATTTGGCCGCGGCCTTGATCTCCCCGGTTTCGCACCCCTTCATGAACTGAGCGATATAAGTCTTTAATCCCCATCCCGCTGCGCGAAAAGCAGTTCCGATCGCAGAGGTTGTCTTACCCTTGCCGTCGCCCGTAATAATAATAACGTAGCCTTTCCTCATGAGAATCTGGCGGGGGTGCGCTACGGCGCACCCCCGCCTAAAATTTATTTATAAAAAATCTCTCCGCCTCTCGGTATGTTTTCGGTCGTCCCGTGCGTGAGTTCGTGTTTCCTGACGAGCTTCTCCCAGGTCTCTTCGACGAATTTCTGGATCTCCTCGATTCTTTCATCGGTGAGGTGCCTGAACCTGCCCTGCATCTTGAGATAATCCCTCACGGGGATCCCCTTGGGCCAATAGTTGATAGTGAATTTCTCTCCGTTCTCTATCTCGTAGAGCGGGAAAACCTTGCTCTCAACGGCCGCTCTGGCCGACTTTATCGAGAGCTCCGAAGACATCTTCCAGCCCGGCGGACAGGGGGCAAAAATATGGATGAACCTCGTGCCCTTTATGTCCCTCGCTTTCTTAAATTTCCTGACGAAATCCTCGGGATAGGCTATGTTCGCAGTTGCCACATAAGGTACCCTGTGAGCTGCCAGTATTTCCTCGATGTTCTTCTTGGGTTTGTCCTCGGGGTGCCTCACAGGCGTGGTCGTAGTCCATGCGCCCTCGGGCGTGGCACTGGACCTCTGGATGCCCGTGTTCATGTAGGCCTCGTTGTCATAACATACATAGAGGATATCCTCGTTCCTCTCCGCAGCTCCCGATAGAGCCTGAATGCCTATATCGAAGGTCCCGCCGTCACCGGCCCAGCCCATAACGAGCGTGTCCTTGTGCCCCTTCATGGTCAGGCCTGCCTTTATGCCTGCGGCCATAATGGCTGTCGTCTCGAAAGCTGTGTGCCAGAGAGGGACGTTCAGGGAATTGTAGGGAAATTCACCAGAAATGATCGTCCAGCAACAGGCGGGAATCGTGACGACGGTATTCGTTCCCAGGGCTTTCATGGCCAGCCTCATGGCCAGGGCGGCTCCGCAGCCCTGACAGGCCACATTGCCCGGGAAGGTATTCTCTTCCATCGGAACTCCATCCCAGAAAAATTTCATAGTTTCACTCCCTTCCAGATGATCTCCTCGACTTTTTCCCTCTTTTTCATGTCGAAGTACATGTCTCTGATATCCTGAGGCGTAACGTCTCTTCCGCCGAGTCCCGGGATGTATCCGAATACCTGCGGCCTTTTTTCCAAGGGGTAGAGAGCCGATTTGATCTCCTGGTAAAAAACGCCGTGATGGCCGAAAGATATGTTCCTGTCGATGACGGCCACCTTCTTCCTGTCGCCCAAGGCCTTCCTCACCGTCTCGAAGGGGAAGGGCCTCAGTACCCGCATCTTCAGGAGGCCGACCTTCTCTCCCTCCTTCTGAAGCTCCCTCACCACAACTTTGGCCGTGCTGGTTATGGTGCCCGAGGTCACGAGGATGTAATCGGCGTCATCCATCATGAATTCCTCCACGAGGCCGTATTTCCTGCCGAACATCTCTCCGAACAGCTCGCCCTCCTTTTCGATTAGGCCCACGGCCTTTTCCATGGCTTTCTGCATCTTGTAGCGGAATTCGAAATAGGTCCTGGCGTCGGCAAGGGAGCCGAAAGCCTGCGGCTTCCCGGGCTCCAGCCTATACTTCGCCTCGTAGGGCGGAAGGTATTCGTCCACCAACTCCTGATCGTAAACTTCCACCGGCTCCGCCGTGTGCGATAAGACGAAGGCGTCGAGGACGAGCATGGTGGGAAGAAGAACCTGCTCTGAGACCTTGTAGGCCTGAATCACCGTGTCGAGGACTTCCTGGTTGGACTCACAATATATCTGCATCCATCCCGTGTCTCTCTGTGCCAGGGAATCGTTCTGATCGGTCCAGACAGACCAGGGCGGAGCCATCGCCCTGTTCACGTTTGCCATGACAATGGGAAGCCTGGCGCCGGCCGCCCAGTGAAGCATCTCGTGCATCAGTGCGAGGCCCTGCGCCGAAGTGGCGGTGAAAGCCCTCGCCCCGGCAGCAGAAGCACCTATGCAAGCAGACATGGCCGAATGCTCCGACTCCACGTTGACGAAGATCGCGTTGAGGATTTTATCGGCGACGAACTCGGAGAGGAGCTCCACTATCTGTGTCTGAGGAGTTATCGGATAAGCCGAAATCACCTCGACACGGGACAAAAGGGCCCCATAAGAAACGGAATGGTTTCCCGTCAAAACCATCTTCTTGCCCATTCTCTACCTCCTATTCTCTCTCTGGAACCAGATCGATTATGCCCCTGGGGCATTCCATGGTACAGATCCCGCAACCTTTGCAATAGTCATAATCGACCTGAGGCGCGTTGTCGACCCACAGAATCGACTGATCGGGACAGTAGACCCAGCAGTTTCCACAGGAATTACAGTGTCCGCAGGAAAAACACCTGACCGCTTCCTTTATGGCCTCGGTCTCCGAGAGCTGGAGCACTTCCTCATCCCAGGGCTTCTCGAACCTCTCTTTGACCGAAAGCACCTTGGGATCTCTTCTTTTCTCGTGAAGGAAGTACTCGGTCTGAATCTCCTTGTAGCCCACGACTAAAGGCGGCCTCGCCTCGGGAGAGAATTCCTGGCCGTTAAGAAACTGATCGATGGAAATGGCAGCCTTTCTACCCCAGGCTATGGCCC
>JAGGUL010000086.1 GCA_021158525.1 Candidatus Hydrothermota bacterium
TCTCCTCAACCACGCGGCGCATTCTGTCCCTGTACAGCTTTCGGTCCTCCTGTGCCCTCAGGCTCCAGATGGCTGGCCCCTTCTTTGTGTTGAGCATCTTGAACTGGAGCCCCGCCTCGTCGGCCGCAATGCCCATCTCGCCGCCGAGGGCGTCGATGTCCTTAACGAGCTGTGCCTTCGCGTTTCCGCCTATGGATGGATTGCAGGACATCTGACCGGTCTGGTCCAGGTTCAAGGTGAAGAGTAAGGTACGGGCTCCCATCCTGGCAGCCGCCAGGGCGGCTTCGATACCGGCGTGGCCGGCTCCCACCACGATCACATCGTGATAGCCCGTGTGTATTTCCATATCACATAAACACCCTTATCCCCAGGTTAAAACTTGTGCCCGATAGAAGATTCGCCCTCTTGAAGTCTTCTATATCCTCGAACTCGCTCGAAATTGTGCCGGAAAGGAGCGGGAGGAGGCTCGTCCTGATCCCCAGGCTGAATTCCGCTGGAAAACCGAAGTTCTTGCCCAGAAAGCCCAGGTTCGTCTTCAGGGTGGCACCGATGCCGAGGTTCGAGGAAAAACGATAGGGAATCAGCTTGCCGGCCCCGTCCTTCGCGTAATCGAATCTGTTGTGAGTTCCCAACCTCAGGGTGACCAGTGGAAGGGGAAAAGATGCCATTGTCCCGAGGTAAAAGGCGCCTATTTCTTTGTTTCCCGAAGGAAAAATGGCACCTCCATAGAAATTGAAGAAGGGAAATCCCACTCCCAGCCTGACCTCCGAATAGCCGGGGATTTTCAGTTGACCTGAAATCTCGTTGATTGTCGTGTCCTTCTCGAAGTCGCCGTAGCTTATATAGGCATTTCCGACCGCCCTGCCCGCTCTGAGGCTGTCTTCGTCGAGGATGATCGAATCGATGCCGCCATACTCGGGTCCGCCGGAGATGTTGATGGTCGTATAGCCCGCGTTTATATCCTTGATCCTGCTGCTGAAGCCCTTTTCGAAGGAAAGGCCGATCCTGAAAACCCTCAGGTCGAGGAGCGCCCCCACCAGGAAGGCCGTACGTCCTCCCGATAGGTTCGCCCCAAAGTCGTTGAAGAAAAGCGTGTCACTGAGCCCCACGTCGGCCGTTATGGCCCCCTCCCAGCCGGAATGGGGTATTCCCATTATGGCGGTTCTCGTCTCGGTCACTCCCGATATGTAGGAATTAAGATCGCCGCTGAATTTATAGTATTTTAACCCTATGCCTATCCCGAGGGGGCCGAAGCCCATTCCCGCCCCGAGCATCAGGGGAGTGGACGATATTCCTCCCTTTCCCCTTCCCGTGACCTCAAGGGAACACCTCACGGTGAGGTTCCAGGTCACGGGTATCACGGCGGTGTCCTGATCGTAATCGTAATAGATCGTGTCCTCGATCTGGTAGTCCAGATCCACGGCGGCATCTCCGTTTATCTTCAGGTCCAGCCCCGCGTAATCGCCCTGAAGGATACCTACCCCCACTCCAAGGGGCCCGAAGGAGTATCCTGCCCCGATGAAGTTCAGGCCGCCTTTCTCTTTATAGTAAAAATCGATGGGGAGCGTGATGGCCCCGTGATCCTCGGTCGATTCCACGGCAGTGTATTGAAAGCTGAATTTGGATTTCGAGCCGATCCCAAAAGCGAGGGCGCCCTCATATCGATGCATGAAACCCATGGACGCCGGGTTGGAGAAAAGGCCGAAGATACCCTTTGCCCCCGAAGGGTCTTGAGAGCCCGGCTCGAGGAAAAAGAGCGAGGATTGAGGCGACGTGTTCACGAGCGATAGCTCGTAAAGGCCCTGTGCATGGGAGAGCCCTGCCATCAACAAAAGGCTGACCACGGTAATTTTTTTCATTCTTTCCTCCTTGTGTGCTGGCAAATGAAATTATTAAGATACAGCGGAAAATTAGTCAATCGCCGAGATACTCGCCGACGAAAGGCAGGAGCGCCTCTCCCGAGATCCAGATCTCCTCGCCCTCGATCCAGAGTTTGAGAGTTCCACCTCTGGACTGCAGCAGCGCGGGTGCCGATAGCAGGTTCAGATTCAATCCTACGAGAAAAGAAGCGGCGGCCCCAGTGGCACAGGACAGGGTCTCTCCCACACCCCTCTCCCAGATCCTCAGGAGCCCATTTCCCTGGTCGACGATCTTAAGGAATTCAACGTTTGTCCTTGACGGAAACCTTTTGTGGTTCTCTATAAGAGGCGCAATTCGGCGAAACCTCTTATTGTCGGGAATTTCACCGGGTATGACGACGTGGGGGTTGCCGACCGCTTCTGTGTAATATCCCCTGAGATCTGGCTCTATTTCCGGAAACTCGATCTCCTCGTATTTGTGGGATATATGGCTCACCTGTGCCTCTACCTCCGTTTCCTTTATCCTGATTTTTCTGACCCCGGCGCGAAAACGGACCGTCAGTTCTCCTTTCAATCCCTTGAGCTCTCTCAGGTATTTCCCGACGCAGATCATGGAATTTCCGCAGATCTCGGCCTCGCTTCCGTCGGAATTGAAAAACCTGAGCTCCAGTGACCGTGCTGATTTCATTTCGAGGACTATAAGGCCGTCTCCTCCCACAGAGAATTGCCTCTTTAGCATTCTTCGGGCGAGATCGGGCACGGATAAAGGGGGAATTTCGCTCTTTTCCACGAGGACGAAATCGTTGCCGTTCGCTGAGAGCTTGGCAAATCTCAGAGGAATCCTTTTTCTCGCATCCATTCGTCGTTGAAAATCTTGGATAGATACTTAAAGCCCGTATCCGGGAGGATGGTTACCACCACGGCATCATCGTCGAGGTTCTGCGCCACTTTAATAGCTGCGGCAACGTTGGCCCCCGAGGAACCGCCGACGAAAAGGCCTTCCTCCCTGGCGAGCCTCCTCGTCATGAGAAAGGCTTCCCTGTCGTCCACCTGTACCATGTCGTCGATCAGCGTGAAATCCACAGTCGGTATTATGTCCTCGTCGCCCAGGCCCTCTATTTCATAGGGGACCGCTTTTGTTATTTTTCCCTCTTTCCAGTAGGGATAGAAAACAGAGCCCACGGGATCAACGGCGATGCATCTTATTTCGGGATTTTTCTCCTTCAGATACCTTGCCACGCCCGTGAATGTCCCGCCAGTGCCTATGCCTGCGACGAAGTGGGTTATCCTGCCCTGAGTATCATCCCATATCTCCGGGGCGGTCAGGTAATAATGAGAGTTGGGGTTGTCCATGTTATCGTGTTGATCCACGTAAAAAGACCCGGGGATGCTGTCGGCTATTTCCTTTGCCTTTCTGTTCCTCTCGGCGAGTGAATCGCCCGGAACGATCACCACTTCAGCCCCAAAAGCCTTGAGGTGATCGAGCTTTTCCTGCGAGACCTTACCTATGACGGTCAGGATGACCCGGTAGCCCCGGGCAGCTCCGTACATCGCAAGGGCGACGCCGGTGTTCCCCGATGTGGCCTCCACGATCGTTCCCCCCGGTTTCAATTTTCCCTCTTTCTCGGCCTTCTCGAGGATGTAGAGGGCCATTCGATCTTTTATGCTGCCTCCGGGGTTCAAAAACTCCGCCTTGGCGAGGATCGGGGGCTTCACGTTCCGGGCCACTTTTCTGAGCCTTATGAGTGGTGTTCCCCCAATAGCTCTGAGAATGTCGTCGAGGTATTTCATCATAAAAATAAGAGCGGAGAGGGTGGGATTCGAACCCACGGTCCCGGAGTAACCGGGACAACGGCTTAGCAAGCCGCCGCCTTCAACCGCTCGGCCACCTCTCCATCCCAATAAGCCACACGGAGGGTGAGGGACTCGAACCCCCAAGGGCAGAGCCCAGCGGATTTCAAATCCGCCGCCTTACCAGTTAGGCTAACCCTCCACTTTGAGCAGAATTTATTATATCTGGATGTGGGAACTATGTCAATGTCCCGCTTTTCCTCAGAAATAATCTTACCGAAAGGAGTGTTGTTTCCTCAAAATACCCAAACAACATTCATGGGGAGCTCCTTATGCCTTACCATTAGCCAAAACTTAAAGGAGGAACTCCCCATGAACGTTTCTATACCTCATCACAATCTTAATGCAAAAGAGA
>JAGGUL010000101.1 GCA_021158525.1 Candidatus Hydrothermota bacterium
CGACAGGGCCAGGAAAACTCTCACGAAAAAATTTGAAAATTGGCTTCATAACAAGCTCCTCAAAGACAATAAATTCGGCAGGCCCGAAGCCGTGCAGGAAGACAAGTTTCTCATCCTGAAGGCACTTTTAAGATGCGCCGAGAGGAACATAGAGAGGGGATACTTCTCAAAGGATTTCGCGAGGAGAACCATTGACACGCTGGTAAAAGGTGCCTTCATGCACGGCGCCAAGGACGCCATCAGGGCTTATGAGGAGAAGTACGGATATGGTCCCCCATCTTTCCTCGTTCTCAGCCCCACCAAGGCCTGCAATTTGCATTGTCTCGGCTGCTATGCCTCATCAGATCCGCATTCGAGCGAAAAGCTCCCCTTCGATGTGGCAAGGAGGATATTAAGAGAAGGACACGACCTCCTGGGCATGAGGTTCATCGTCATATCCGGCGGCGAACCCCTCATGTACCGGGACAGCGGGAAGGGTCTCCTGGACCTCGTGGAGGAATTCAGCGACATGTTCTTCCTCATGTACACAAACGGCACCCTGATAAGCAAACATACGGCGAGGAGGATGGCCGAATTGGGCAACATAACTCCCGCCATATCGGTGGAAGGCTATGAGCTTGAGACCGATCTGCGGAGAGGAAAGGGGGTGTTCAAAAAGATCCTCCGCGCCTTCGAGAACTTAAGGGAGGCCGGCGTTCCCTTTGGCATATCTGTGACTGCCACGAGAAGCAACGTTAACATCCTGACCACCGATGAATTCTACGACTACTACTTCATCGAACAGGGTGCCACCTACATGTGGATGTTCCAGTACATGCCCATTGGGAGGGACGTAAGCCTGGACCTCATGCCAACCCCCGAGGAGAGGATGAAGCTCTACTGGCAGTGGAGGAAAATGCTCGAGGAAAGGGAATATTTCGTGGCCGACTTCTGGAACAGCGGCGTCGTCTCCGACGGATGCATCGCCTACGGCAGGCCCGGTGGCTACTTTTACATCGACTGGAACGGCAACGTGACCCCCTGCGTTTTTGTCCCCTACTACAAGGACAACATCCTCGAGATTTACAGAAAGGGCGGAACCCTGATAGACGCCCTCATGTCCGATTTCATGAAAAAGGGACGCGAATGGCAGTTCAATTATGCCTATTTCAAACCTGCAAGCGAGCTGGGCAACCTGCTCATGCCCTGTTCGATCAGGGATCATTACCTGAACTTCAAGAGAATAGCCCTCGAGACGGGCGCCAAGCCTGAGGACGAGGCAGCTGCAACTGCCATCGAGGACGAGAACTACGAAAAGGGCCTGGCCCGTTATGATGATGAGCTCAGAAAACTCACCGAGGACCTCTGGAGGAAGAAATTCCTCAAGTTGAAGGAGGAAAAGACCGGAGTAGCCTGAGCTCAGAAAAAATCGAAAAAAGCACAGGCTAATAGAAAAGAAGCCCACACATTGTAGGCTTTATCCCCTTCGGTTTCTGCCCCATAATTTATCCTGACCCCACAGAATGGAACCTCAGAAAGGGAAAAGGGTCATATTAATCGAGAGCTGAAATGAACGATAAGAAATTCGAAAAAACGGTGATAACGTATAAAGACCAGCTTTACAACTACCTCTTCTGGATGACTGGAAACAGAACGGAAGCCGAGGATGTGCTGCAGGAGACGTTCCTGAGATATTACAAATACGGAGATCCAGTGGAAAATCCGAAGGCATGGCTTTTCAAGGTGGCCCGAAATGTCTATCTCAAAAGGCAGAGAAAGCGGAGCAGGGAGGTAAGCCTTGAGCTCGTCGAAGCCAACCCGGTTCTGCCTGGAATGCAGGTAGCTCTGGAGAGAGAGGAATTGATCCGCAAAGTGAGGGAAGGGCTTAGAAGGCTGAAGGACCATCATCGTGAAGTCATCATACTGCGCTATATGGAGGGGCTCTCTTATGAAGAGATGGCGGCTGTTCTCGGTGAAAACGTGGGGACAATCAAGTCAAGGTTAAACAGGGCAAAAGAGAAACTCAGAGAAAAACTCATCCTTTATATGGGAGTGGAAAAATGAGGGAAGAAAAAGCCAGAGAGCTTATCGAGAAACATCTCCTCGGCGAGGCAACTCCCGAGGAGGAGAGAGAGCTTTTCTCGCTCCTTGAGGTCTCACCGGAACTCAAGGAGGAAAAGGAGGAGCTGGAAACCCTCATCGGCATGTTGAGGGAGCTGAGGATGAAGGCACCTTCAGGTTTTCTCAGCAGAGTTAAAAGGAGTATCCCGAGAAAGGCCAGATATCTCAGTTTCGTCGAACGAGAGCTGAAGTACGCCGTCCTCGCCGCATCGATCCTGCTGATGATCGCGGCGGGAATATTCGGTTTTCTATATCGGGGCTCACAGACAAGCGAAGTCACGGAAATCCAGCAGGAACCCCGAAAGGGTTATATCATGCAGATAGAGCCTCGAGAAAACGGGGGAGTTTACTTCCTCACGGTTTCCGAGGATAACTCGATGTAGGAGGTAAGAAAATGGCTCTATTGCTCACATTGATAATTGCGAGTTCCACATTGACCGAGCTCGAGAGCGAGGTCAAAATGATACTGGAGGAATCCCAACCCTATGTGGTCACCGTTACCGCAGGGGACATGGTGGCCAGCGGCACCGTCGTGGACGAGAAGGGTTATATCGTGACGGGGCTTCTCCCCCAGGCATCGGAATTCGAAATCCAGACGTGGGATGGGAGGAAATTCAAAGCCAGCATAGTGGGCAGAGACGAAGTAATGGGCCTTACCCTGATCGCCACAGGGGAAAAGCTGCTGTCCCCCAGGTTTGCCGGCAGCGTTGAGACCGGCGATATCGCCGTGGTTATAGGCAACCCGCTCGGCGTGAAAAAAGCCGTTCAGCTCGGCCTGGTCTCCGGGATAAAGGAGGATGGACGCTTTTACCTTTCAATCCCTTCGGAAATGGGATTGACCGGCGCTGGAGTCTTCAACTCCCGGGGCGAACTCATAGGAGTCCTCTCCTCTATTCTGTCGCCCCTTCACGGGATCGCTGCGCTCAAATCTTCGATACCCCAGATATTCCAGACCGATAACCTCTTCCTCATGGTGCCCATCGATACAATAAAGAACAGGATCAAGAGAATCCTCGCCACCGGCAACCTGAGCGAAGCATGGCTCGGCATCGCCGCCGCACCTGGCAAAAGCGGCGTGATCGTAAAAAGGGTGATATCCGGAAGCCCGGCCGATAGAGCTGGACTCAAGAGAGGCGACATTATTATAGAAGCCGAGGGACAGAAAGTCCAGAGCCCCGACGAGCTGAGGAACCTCATTCGGGGGAAATCGCCGGGAGACACGATCGAGATCGTCCTCGAGAGGGAAGGGAAAAGGCTAAAATTGCACGCTCAGCTTGACAAGAAGCCTTTCTATTTCAGGAAAATAGTTCCCTTTGAGTATCCAGAAGCGGCAGTACCCGAATGGGACTACGAGAAATTAAAAGAAGAAATTCAGAAATACAGGGAGGAAATGGAAGCGCTCACCGATAGCCTCAGGAAAGAGATAAAGAAGCTAAAAGAACTCAAACTGGAAGAAAAATCAAAGGCCCGGATATAGAATGGCGATGTGAGGCGGAGGAGAGAGACCCCCGATTCTCTGAATAGGGCATTTCCTA
>JAGGUL010000066.1 GCA_021158525.1 Candidatus Hydrothermota bacterium
ATCCTCTGAGGTCGTTCTGTATTGATTTGATTCTGGCGTTTCTGATCATTTCGGAGCCTCTGAGGACAGCTCCGAGGAGCAATCCCACTATCACGAGAACTATTGCCAGCTCCACCAGAGTGAAGCCCCTATCGCCGTTCTTCCTCATTTCTCTGACCTCCTACTTTTTAAATTCTCAATTGAACTGAATGCAAATTAATTGCCAGAAATTAAGTTCTTGATTTTTAAGGGATTACGTGGTGGAAGATTTTTCGACTATATTGCACTTTGCAGAAATTGCTGCAAAAATCCACGCTCTCGAGCGGTGCAGGTTGACGAAAATAAGCTCCAGGGGTATAATAAAAAACAACGGTCGGGGCGTAGCGCAGCTTGGTTAGCGCACCAGCATGGGGGGCTGGGGGTCGGTGGTTCGAATCCACTCGCCCCGACCATTAATTCCATGAGAATTCTAATAGTTATTCCCGCCTTCAACGAGATGCCCCAGATCGGAGAACTTCTTGGAATGCTTCTGAAGAGGATCGATCGCAGGGACATTCTCCTCGTGGATGACGGCTCTTCTGATGGTACCGGCGATGTCGCTGCCTCAATGGGAGTCAGGGTGCTCAGAAACGAGAATAACCTGGGCAAAGGCATTTCCCTTAAAAAGGGGTTCGAGGTGGCCTTGAGGGAGGGATACGACGGCGTGATAACGATGGATGCCGACCTCCAGCACGATGTCGATGACCTACCCAGTATTATGGCGATGGCCCGGAAGGGCTACGATATGGTCATAGGATCGAGATGGAAAGACATGTCAGGTATGCCCTTTGACAGGTACTTCACCAACAGGCTCACGACTTTTATCCTTTCCCTCCTATCCGGAAAGAGGCTCGAAGACACGCAGAGCGGGTACAGGTACATAAGCAGCCGGGTACTCAGGGAGGTGGATGTTTCCTCCTCGAAGTACGACTTTGAATCCGAATACGTGCTGAAAGCCGCCATCGAGGGTTATTCCATTGGATTTGCTCCCATAAAGACGATTTATGGCGCGGAAAAGAGCCATATAAACAAGGTCAGGGACACTTTAAGGTTCGTGAGGCTCACGTTAAAATACCTGTGGCGATGAAAAAGATCATTCTTCTCTCCAACGATGACGGCGTGGAGGCCCGGGGGATAAAAGTCCTCATGGAGGGCCTCGCGGACCTCGGGACGCTGTATGTCGTGGCGCCGAGCGACCAGATGAGCGGTTCGAGCCATTCTATCACGCTTGGGCGTGAGATCGAGGTTATCGAGCGGGGTGAAAGAATTTACGCCGTGAGGGGAACGCCCGCCGACTGCACTCTGATAGCTCTTTTCGGTCTGCTTCCGCGCAAGCCCGATCTCGTGATCTCGGGCATAAATCTCGGCTATAACCTGGGAGAGGATGTGTTCTATTCGGGGACAGTGGCTGCCGCCAGGGAGGGCGCTCTTTACGGTGTCAGGGCTATGTCGGTGTCGATAGAGGACGTTGAAAATCCCCGCTGGGAGACCGCCCTTTATTTTGCGAAGGAGCTAGCGAAAAGGATCTTGCGCGGTGAGCTGGGGGGCAGGCTATTAAACGTCAACATCCCCAGCAGGAGGCTCGAAGACATAAAGGGCATAAGATTCACCAGACTCGGTACCAGGAGCTACAGAGATCCTGTCGAGAGGGTCGGATCCTGCCGTTTTAAAATAGGCGGGGAGCCCATGTGGAAATGGGAGGAAGGGACAGATCTCGAGGCGGTGGGGGGATCATTTGTTTCGGTCACGCCCCTCAAGGTTGACCTGACCGATTACGAGGTGCTTCATGAGCTGGAATGAAGATCCCCATTATAGCGACCTGAGAAAGAAGATGGTGGAATTCCAGATCATTGGAAGGGGGATCCGGGATCGAGGCGTCATCGATGCGATGCTCAGGGTGCCGAGGCACCTTTTTGTGCCACCGGCTTATCGGGGGGAGGCCTATAACGATTACCCCCTGTCCATCGGGAGGGGACAGACCATCTCCCAGCCCTACATGGTAGCGGCCATGACAGAGGCACTCGAATTGAAGGGAGAAGAGAGAGTTCTTGAGATCGGAACTGGTTCGGGATATCAAACGGCTGTTCTGGCTGAGATCGTTCCCGAGGTCTTCACTATCGAGAGGGACCCGCTGCTGGCGGAGAGGGCTAAGGAACTTCTCGAGGAGCTGGGATATAAGAACATACGCTTCAAGATAGGGGATGGGACGCTGGGATGGCCCGAGGAGGCCCCCTTTGACAGGATCATCGTCACTGCAGCCGCTCCCGCCGTGCCGGAACCACTCAAAGAACAGCTGCGTGTCGGGGGGATCATTGTCATACCCATCGGAGGGCGTTTCGGTCAGACCCTCGTTAGGGGGAAGAAAATCTCTGAAAAAGAGCTGAAGGTCGAGGAACTATTCGAATGCGCCTTTGTAACCCTTGTGGGTAAGTATGGCTTCCCGGAAAGCCCAAAGTTTTGATATCTCTCGTTCTTGACTTTCGTCTTTTTTTATTTGAGAATAGAAACCTGCGGGGCGTAGCGCAGTTTGGTTAGCGCGCTTGGTTCGGGACCAAGAGGTCGCCGGTTCGAATCCGGCCGCCCCGAGGGTTTTCTTTAATTAGGAGGAGAGGTTATGTGGCCCTTCCTTGTTTTCATGTTTCTCACTGGTTCCCAGGCTCTCGATGCCGTTTATGTCATAACGCCCCCCGCGATAGACGGAAGGCTCGAAAAGATATGGGCAGAGGCTTCCTGGGTTGATAATTTCGTTGACATGTATCCCCGTGAGGGCGAGCCGCTTTCAGAACCCACGAGGGCTTATGTCATGTTCGATGACGAAAACCTCTATGTGGCCTTTCGCTGTGCGACGCCGGGGAGAAACCCCGATGCGAGGGTTACCACGAGGGACTGGCTCGATGGCGACAGGGTCTATCTTTATCTGGACACCTTTGGCGACAGGAGGACCGCCTATCTCTTCGGTGTGAGCGCGGCAGGCGTCGAGGCCGACGCCATCATTTCAGGAGATGGAAGCAGCCAGGATTTCTCCTACGATCTCGTGTGGTATTCCTCGGTTTCCAGGGAAGATTCCGCTTACACGGTGGAGATAAAGATACCTTTCAGAGCTCTTAGGTACAAAAAAGGACTGGAAGAGTGGGGGATAAATTTTCGCAGGTATTCTCCCGTAAAGGGGGGAGAGGATGCCTACTGGGCTCCCATGTCGAGAAACGAGGGATTCAGGGTTTCCCGCTTCGGGAGGCTTGTGGGCATCAGGCCGCGGGTAAGGGGCAGATACCTCGAGATATACCCGGTCTTCCTGGCGCAGACTGACCTGGCCCGCAGAGAGGAAGACAGGCCCAAACTGGGGATCGATTTCTCCTGGAGTCTGAGCCCTTCTTCCCGTTTTCAGTTCACCTGGAATCCCGATTTTGCTCAGGTCGAAGCCGATCCATACAGGCTTAACATCTCGAAGTACGAGCTTTATTTCGACGAGAGACGCCCCTTTTTCACCGAGGGCGCTGACATATTCAAGGTCGCTGCCGGCGGCAGGGGAGGACGGCCTCTCATGCTGTTTTATTCGAGGAGGATCGGCAAGAAACTCCCCGATGGCACTGAGGTGCCCATCAGATTTGGCTCTAAATTCACTTTTAAATCCGGCAGCTGGGAAAGCGGGTTTCTCGTGGCAAACACCAGGAGGACATACTGGCTTTACGGCCTGGAGCCGACATCCCTTTTCACCGTTTTCCGACTCAAAAGGAGTTTCCTGAGGAACTCAACCCTGGGCTTTCTCTACGAGGCGAAGGAAGAATTCTGGGGAAATCATATACGCCTCGAGGATAGATCGAGAATGCGACCTTCCCCGTTTTTGGGGTCGGCTTATAACAGCTTCTATTACACGTCCCAGAGCGGTTCTTCGACCCACCGGTATTACCGCCTGCTCAGTTCCGATCTGGTCCTGAGGGGCAGCAAGACACAGTACCTCCTCCAGCTGGCCCAGATGTTTTCCTCCTATTTTGGCGGAGATTACGAGGATAGAGGCGCCCTGAAGACTTCTTTTGAGTGGAAACTGAGGAATTTTTATCTGTCAGCTTCCATCGAGGTGGTCGGGGACTCCTTTGACGTCTCGGAACTCGGTTATCTCCCCTGGAAGGGCACAAAATCTTTAGCCTTTGTCATGGGGCCCAGGGTTTATCCTCAGAAGGGCCTTTTCTCCTACCTTTCGCTCTGGCTCGCTGGCTGGACTTCAAAGGAGAGCGGCGAACCCTATCCCACACAGTCGGCCTCGATCACCCTCTTCGCTAACATGGTGGGGATCGGCGGTCTGACCTTCGAGGTAGCCAGAGAGCACGAATGCGAGGATACATCGAGATACAGATACTGGACCTATTATGCCGATCTGTGGTCAGATTACTCAAAACCCGTGAGGGGAAGCTTCTGGGTTAACTTCGGCAAAGGGTACTACAGGTGGGAAAACGGCTACCCTCTTTATGTTTTTGCTCCCAGAGTAAATGGAGAAGGGCAGCTGGAGATATCCATCGGAAGGAGGATGAGTTTCAGACTTTCTGGCGACTTCTGGTTTCAGTACGATGTGAATGGCAATGTGGATAACATAGTGCTGGCAATGCGCCCCTGGATTCAGATAGCCCTTAACAAAAATGTCCTCCTCAAGATGTACGGCGAGGTCAACTCTTATGGTCCAGCTTTTCGCGACCAGCACGTGTTTTCCAGGAGGGCTGCCTTCTTGCTTTCCTATAATTTTGCTCCCAAAAGCTGGATCTACCTGGGTTTCAACGATTATGAGGAGAGGATGAGTGACGAATTCACTCCTGTTGAGAGAAGAGGAATAGCGAAGATCAAGTACCTCCTGTATTTTTAGGAAAGCCGTAAATTATGATGTCATAAGCTCTTGTTTTCTTGACACTTTAATGCACAGATTGTAAAATTAGGCAGTTTTTAAAAGGGAAAGAAATGAGCGAAATAAAGTTGTTGTCCGGAATAGCCTCGAGAAAATTGATGGAAGATATAGCCAGGTATCTCGAGGTTGTGCCCGCTGAGTCGATGGTTTCGAGATTCAGCGATGGAGAAATAAGGGTTCAGATCCTTGAAAACGTGCGGGGCGACGATGTCTTCATCGTTCAGTCTACCCAGCCTCCCGCAGACAATCTCATGGAGCTTCTTCTTCTCATAGACGCTGCCAGGAGAGCCTCAGCATCCCGCGTCACTGCGGTTATTCCCTATTTCGGGTATGCGAGGCAGGACAGAAAGGATCAACCCCGTGTTCCCATATCCTCGAAACTCGTGGCGAACCTCATCGAGAGGGCTGGTGCCGATAGAGTTTTGACCGTCGATCTTCACGCCGATCAGATACAGGGTTTCTTCGACATACCCGTGGACAATCTCTATGCCACGCCCATATTCAGGGAATATTTCGGGCATCTCGATCCCAATAGATATGTGATCGTTTCGCCTGATATCGGGAGCATCAAGAGAGCAAGGCACATGGCCAACAAGCTCGGGAATTTGCCCATCGCCCTGGTTGACAAGAGGAGGCCTTCCCCAAATCGGGCCGAGGTGATAAACATAGTGGGGGAGGTGAGTGGGAAGGACCTTCTCATAGTGGATGACATCATCGATACGGGGTCGACCCTCTGCGAGGCAGCTAAAGCCCTCAAGGAGAAGGGAGCCAACCTCATACGGGCTGCGGCCACCCACGGGCTTTTCTCCGGAAACGCCGGCGAGAAAATAGATCGAGCGCCCATCGACGAGGTGGTTGTCACCGATACCCTTACGGTCGATGAGGGGAAAAGGCCCGGAAAGTTGAATATACTGGGTATAGCTAATCTTCTGGGAGAGGCTATAAGGAGAATTCACGAGGAGCGTTCCGTCAGCTCCCTGTTTATCTGATGGACACCTATATTGTTTCGCAGAGATTTCGAAAAAGGAGGAGTTTGTTATGAATTTTGAGTTAAAACTCGAGAAGCGCACCGAGAAGGGAAAGTCAGCCAATCGAAAGTTGAGGAGGGAAGGTTATCTCCCCGCTGTTATGTACGGCCACGGAGAGAAACCCCAGCTGGTCAAGGTCAAGAGGGCCGATTTTGACAAGCTTTTTAAAGCCACGAAGGGGGAGAGCGTCGTTCTGCAGCTTAAGCTGGGGAGAAGCAAGAAGCTCTCCATCATAAAGGAGGTGGCGAGACACCCCGTCACCGGGGAGCCGCTCCATATAGACTTTCACATACTGCACAAGGGCGAGGCCGTGGAAGTGGCAGTTCCCGTGGTACTCGTGGGAACTCCCAAGGGGATCAAACTCGGCGGCATACTGGAGCACATCCTCAGAGAGGTGGCGGTCAAGGCCAAACCGAGCGATATACCTCCCCACGTGGAGATAGATGTGACGGAGCTGGAAATAGGCGATTCGATCCACGTCAAAGACATAAAGCTGGAAGGCGTTGAGATTCTCGAGGATCCTGAGGAGACGATAGTCACCATTCTCGCACCTCGTAAGGCCGTTGAGGAGGTCGTTGCGCCTGCTGCCGAGGAAGTTGAGGCCGAGGCCGAGGCTGAGGCTGAAGAAGAAGGAGAAGCCAGGGAGGCCGGTGAGGAAGGCGAGAAATAGGGTCATAAGGGCCGCCTTTGGATAGGTTATTTCTGATAGGCCTGGGCAATCCAGAGAAGCTATACTTTGAGACACGTCATAACGTCGGATGGATGTTCATTGATTTCGTTTCGAAGGAGAAAAACATTTCTCTCAGGGCAGGCAGAGGTGACTACCTCATAGGAGAGGGAGAGGGATTGTACCTGATCAAGCCGTTGACTTACATGAACCTTTCGGGAATAGCTGTCAGGCAGGTGGTTGAGAGATACGATATAGACGATCTGAGAGAACTTGTGGTCGTCCATGATGATGCCGACATGGATTTCGGGAAACTAAGGTTGCGTCTCAAGGGGGGTTCTGGTGGACACAGGGGGATCGAATCGGTAATCTACCACCTGATGACGGAGGAATTTCCCAGGTTGAAGATCGGCATTGGCAGGGCAGAGGGTCTGGATCTCAGGGATTATGTGTTGTCTCCTTTCAGCGAGGAGGAGAAAGAGACCCTGCCTTTCATTTTCGGAAAAGCCCTTAAAGGGATGTTGATTTTCAAGGAGAAGGGCCCAGAGGCGGCGATGAACTTTGTCAACAGCGACATATAAAGGAGGTTGATATGGCCTGGTATGCATTTGGAGCAGCTCTTCTGGCCGTTGTCTATTCGATATTTGTGGCCAGATACGTGATAAGAAAAAGTCCGGGCACCGAGTTGATGAAGAAAATTTCCGATTATGTTCATGAAGGGGCTATGGCTTTCTTGAAGAGGGAATACCGAACTATATCCTGGTTTATAGTTTTCGTGATCATCCTTTTGCTGGTTGGGTTGAGCCTGCAGAGGGGATTTACCTATGCCCTTTTGACTGTTATCTCATACGTCGTGGGAGCTTTTCTTTCGCTTTCAGCCGGCTACTTTGGCATGCAGATCTCGACGAGGGCCAACACGAGGACGGCCGATGCCGCGCGTAGGAACTTTGCAGAGGCGCTGAACGTGGCCTTTTTCGGCGGGTCTGTCATGGGGATGCTTGTGGTCGGCCTTGGCCTGCTCGGGCTGTCGCTTCTTTATATCATCATGCTGAAGATAACGGGTGACACCGTGATGGCAGCTTCAGTTCTCGCAGGGTTTTCTATGGGTGCTTCCTCCGTTGCCCTCTTTGCCAGGGTCGGCGGCGGAATCTATACCAAGGCTGCTGATGTGGGGGCTGATCTCGTGGGCAAAGTAGAAGTGGGGATACCCGAGGACGATCCCAGGAACCCCGCGGTAATTGCGGACAACGTGGGCGACAACGTGGGTGACTGCGCCGGCATGGGTGCTGACCTCTACGAGTCCTATGTGGGATCTGTGCTCTCAGGGATTGTGATAGCCTCGGCGATGGGAGAAGTCCGCGGGATTTCACTGGCCTTTCTCCTTGTCGCCATCGGTATAGTAACGTCGCTCCTCGGCGTTCTCTTCATAAAGGGAACGAAGAGCAATCCTCAGGGTGCTCTTTTCAGGACAACCGTCGCGGCCGCCGTTCTCTTCGCGATCGGCGCCTTCATAGCCGTGCGCATCATCTTCGGCGACATCAGGCTTTACTGGGCCATCCTCGGGGGCCTCGTTACCGGACTCATAATCGGATACGTTGCCCTTTACGCTTCCACTGGCAAGAGGATAGAGGAGATAGCCGAGGCATCCACAACGGGCGTGGCCACCAACATCATAGCCGGCATTTCCGTCGGGATGATGAGCACGGTGTTGCCCCTCATCGCTATCGCCGGAGCGATCGTCGTTGCTTTCTGGGCAGGAGGATTTTACGGCGTGGCCCTTGCGGGCATAGGCATGCTTTCCATCACCGGGATCACCGTTTCGGTGGATGCCTACGGACCGATCGCTGACAACGCAGGCGGAATAGCTGAGATGGCGGGATTGCCGCCCGAGGTCAGGGAAGTAACCGATTCCCTCGATGCGGCTGGAAACACAACCGCAGCCATAGGTAAGGGGTTCGCCATAGGATCTGCTGCCCTCACGGCTCTGGCCCTGTTCTCGGCCTACACTCAGGTCGCCGGGATCAGGATTCTCGATCTGCTTAACGCGAAGGTTATCGCCGGCCTCTTTGTCGGGGGAGCGATTCCCTTTTTCTTCTCCGCATCGGTCATGAAGGCCGTGGGAAGGACCGCTTTTCACGTTGTCGAAGAGGTGAGGAGGCAGTTCAAGGAGATAGAGGGGCTTCTCGAGGGCAAGGCCAAAGCCAATTATGCGAGGACAGTGGACATAACCACTCGCGGCGCCCTGAAAGAGATGATCGCCCCGGGGCTGGTCGCCTTTTTCACTCCCATCGTTATCGGCAGCATCTTCGGGCTCAGCGCTCTGGGCGGCTTTCTCGCCGGCTCCCTCATTGTGGGAGTACCTCTTGCCATCTTCATGGCTAACACCGGAGCTGCCTGGGATAATGCCAAGAAATACATCGAGGCCGGCAATCTCGGCGGCAAAGGGTCGAAGGCTCACAAGGCTGCCGTTGAGGGAGACACGGTGGGAGATCCCTTCAAGGACACGGCCGGTCCGTCGCTCAACATTTTGTTGAAGCTGATGGCCATCGTGTCGCTGGTCTTCGCGCCCTTTATGAAGTTCGTATACAACCTGATTTTCTGAGTTGCGGATTCGCCTGACAGGCATTATCATAAGCCCTAAGGCCTCTACGTGAGATAGGGGCCCCCTTTTAAAGAAGGGTCCAAAAGGAGGTAGAGAAGTGAGAGATTACGAGATGATGGTGATAATAAACCCCGACCTGGGAGACGATGAAGTCAGCCAGGTGCTGGAAAAGTTCAAGGAAATAATTTCCCAGGGAGGCGGGGAACTCGAGAAGATAGAAGAATGGGGGAAGCGGAAGCTTGCCTATGAGGTAAAACACAAAAAAGAAGGGTATTACGCGATGTTCTATTTTAAGGGCCAGCCTGATCTCCCTGACAGGCTCAGGAGGGAGATCAGGCTCAACCCCGATGTCTATCGGGGAATGATAATCCGTAGGGGGGATTGATCTATATGGATCTGAGGTTACCGATGTTGAATCTTGTGGTGCTCTCTGGGAGGCTCACCCAGGAGCCCGAGCTGAGATATACTCCGTCGGGCAAAGCCGTGACGAGGCTGAGGCTTGCTGTGCCGAGGAGGTTCAAAGATCAAAACGGTGAGTGGAGGGATGAGACTCTCTTCATCGACGTGACGGCCTGGGGTCCCCTTGCCGAGAGGTCGGCCGACAGGCTCGGAAAGGGAAGCCCGGTGCTGGTTCAGGGCAGGCTCAGGTCGAGGAGCTGGGAATCCGATACCGGACAGAAAAGGACGGCCGTGGAGGTCGTGGCCTTCAGCATTCAGTTTCTTGAGAAGGCCCAGCCGGAAGAGATAACGGCAGGGGGCGAGGAGATCGTGCCCGACGAGGGTTCTCCGGAAGAAGAGGACCTTCCCTTTTAAAGGAGGTGAATTAAATGGCTAGAAAAACATGTGAATTTTGTGCAGAAGGGATTAAAGAGATAGACTATAAAGATGTAAACCGCCTGAGGAAATACCTCACGACAAGGGGTAAGATCCTCTCGCGGAGGGCGACCGGTACCTGTGCTTATCACCAGCGGAAGCTGTCAAAGGCCATCAAGAGAGCTCGTCAGATGGCGCTTCTGCCTTTTGTCGAGGCCTATTACATCTGAGGTGAACCATGGAAATTATCCTTCTCGATAACGTGGAGAGGCTGGGAAAGAGAGGCGACATAGTTAAGGTCGCCGATGGGCACGCGAGGAATTATCTGATCCCCCGCAAGCTGGCTGTTCCCGCCACGCCGTCAAATTTGAGAGCGTTCAAAGCTGAGGACGAGCTCCTGCAGAGGAAGAGGGAAAAGGAGAAGAGAAAGGCCGAGAAACTCGCGCAGAAGATCTCGAAGATCTCCCTGAAAATCGAGGTTAGAACGGGGGAGGACGACAAGCTTTACGGCGCGGTGAGCTCGGTTGACATACTTCAGGCCCTTAAGGAGAAGGGCATCGAGCTCGAGAAGCACATGATAAAGATGGATGAACCCATAAGGGAGCTCGGTGTCTTCAGGATTCCCATTCGCCTCTTTCCCGACGTGGAGACGGCGGTCAAGGTGGAGGTCCTGAAAAAAGAGTGAGTTTTCAGGGGGACAAATGGAACAGGTTCCTGAGGTAGTCCGCGTTGAGGTCCTCAGGGTGGTTTTTGACGAATCGCTCGAGGCCCCCGTTGTGATCCTCAAGGAGGTGGATGGAGACAGGATACTTCCCATCTGGATAGGTCATCCTGAGGCGACGGCCATAGTTTATGCCCTCGAGGAGATCGACATTGAGAGGCCCCTTACCCACGATCTTCTGAAGACAGTGATAGAGACCTTCGGCGGAAAGGTGGAGAAGATCGTCGTCAACAAGCTGGTGAGCAACACGTTTTACGCGAGGATCATAGTGAGGAAGAATTCTACGCTTTTTTCCATCGATGCCAGGCCTTCCGATTCGATAGCACTGGCACTGAGGACGCAGGCTCCCATTTACGTTGCAGAGGAGGTGATGAAGAAGAGCGCGGCGAGGGGCAATTTCTGATCATCGCTTCCGGAGCAGGAGGTTTCTGGCCTCGATTCCCCATCTTTTCTTGGCCAGTTCCAGTAGGTCGTAGGTCTTGGAATCGTGTCGATACCCCGAAGCCCAGGGTATAGGGCCTTCTTTGCCGAGGGCACGGGCGAGCAGATACATGTAAATCTCTCTGATGTACTTTCCGAGCAGGGATGCGAGGGCAACTGGGAGGAATATCTCATCGGCGTCCAGCAGGAAGTGGAGCGAGATCTCTCTTTCTCCGAGAATGACATCGTAGGAGGACCTTCTTTTGCCCTCCCCCTTGATCTCCTTTACTTCCACTCCCAATGCTTCGAAGAACCTGCCGTAGCGGGCAGTTCCGCCTATCTTCCCGAGGAGGGCTACATCTCCGCTTTCAGCGAGTTCCTCGAGCAGGGATATGAAAAGCTTCAGGTCCAGAAGGGCCTTGTTGTCGAGGTCGTCGATCATCCTGTTAAAGTGAGGCGGAAAAACCACACGCGCCCTGAGAGAGAGCGGCTTTATGCCCATGGCCTCAAACTGGTTCTGGATGTAATAATCCCTTATCTCCTTTGCCCAGAGGGGCAATTCAACATCGCCGAGCCTGTTTCCCAGACCTTCCCTTATGTATTCATCCAGCGCCTCGGGGCTCACTGCTTTGAGGAGCTCGGTGAAGGTCGAGGGACGAAGGCCGAAAGCCTGAAGTATCGCGTGGACGGCGATCTCGCCGGCAGAGTAACCGGAGCGATTCCTCTGGAAGACTTTCTTTGAATCGGAAAACCGGAAGGGGAATTTCATATCCCCGAGCTTCAGTTCCTCGAAAGGGTCTCCTTCGGCTTCGATTTTAACGGCCGTTACGAGCAACGGGCCTATCAGCGGACCGTAAGCGTTCTCATCTATGGCGATGATCTTTATCCTCTCGATCTCGGAGCGGAATATCTCCATTTTTTTATTATATTGCATACGCATTGGGCTCCCAACTCATCCCCGGTTTTCTCAGCTTCGCTACTTGTTTTCTATATGTAGAGATGTCAACCTTCCTGGAAATGCGGTTCGACCGTACAGGAAATTCGAGGGCTGTCTGGCAGCACTGATGGGAGCTTTTATAAAGGGGTGCCTGACAGGTGTGTACCTCACCTTGCTTGAGGTACATCTCTGGTACAAGAAGACGATAACAATATTTGGGGTCAATTTCGGTGCCTATATGACAGTATCAAGCCCACTAAGACAATTAAAAGTGCGATTAAACTGATTAATAAACTTGTTAAGGCAGTTTTGCCTTCGTAGTACATAATGAGTCTGTGTTTACCCTTGGGAATTGGAATAGCTCTAAAAGTATGATTTGCTCTCAGTATAGGAACTTCATTCTGCTCTATCCTGGCTTTCCATCTCGAATAGTAGACATCGCCGTAAAATAAAATCATATTTCCAGTGGCCTGGCAGTCTATTACAATCTTATTTGGTGTTCTTTCCATTATTTCAACTGTTCCGATGGCATTTTGATCGATTTCGAAATTTTCAAGGGAATCGCTTAAAATTACCTCGCGCCGAGGATCGAACGCATCCGAAAGTATATAGGCCATCTGGTCTTTGTACGGTATCACCTTGTAGCTATTCACGAGAAAGGCTCTGGGAAGAACTGAATCATTTTTGTAGATGGAAAATTTTCCTCCTACGACTGCCACTTCCTCGATTCCCACGTTATCAAGGAAGCCTTTTATGGGAAGCAGATTGGCCCTGACATTAGGAGGATAGCGAGAGAGATCATCTGGAATTTTTTGAGATACAATATATTTTGCGTTGAGAAGATCCGCTATTTTCCTGCTTTTAAGGATATTCCCAATGCTTTGTGGCGTGGGCCTGAACATCACGGTGTTTTTGGCACCGATAAATTCGAGGTAACTCTGCGCGGGAAAGGGATGGTGTCCTCCCACAGATTCGATGTTATGGACCATCAAATAATCCTCGTCTATTCGATAGAACAGGGGCAGAACTCTGAAGATGTTCTTGTCCTTTTCCAGATAGCGGACAACGGGGTCCGCCGCATAATACCTATCGGGCGGAGGCAGTGTTTTTATGAATTTGCTGTGTAGACTCCATAGATCCAGAGCGACTATCGCTGAGATCGCCATTATGGGCAACAGGGTACGCTGTCTTTTTGAGATAAACCTGAGAACTAAATATCCAGTGAGGCCGAAAAGTATTGATGTCCTGAAGAATGAGAAGGGAACCTGATTGTAATTCGATCTGAAGACATCAAGTTTATCCGGAGGAACGAGTCCTTGGAGAAGACCTTTGGACATCAGGAGAAGCAAGGCTATGAAAAGAGTGAGCCCACTGAATGTCAATACGAATTTTCTGAAGTTTTTCGTGTGAGCATCGCCTGTGGAATCCATTCCCAGGGCAAAGAGGACGTTCAATGCAAAAGCAGCCACGAAGAAAGTCATTGCGGGGGCTCTAAAGCTTTTTATTCCGGGAAGGACGGCATATAAAATGCGGTAAAAGGGTGTATTTCCGCCAAGAGCAATAAGGATGTATAGCAACGCGAGTACCGCGAAAAACTTCACATATGAATTTTTCCAATTTTTAAGTACCGCCCATAAGGCAAACGGAAGGGGGAGCGCGCCGATATATTCCGAGTTGATCTTGAAAGGGTTGGGACCCCAGTAGCTGTCGAGAACCCCAGAAAATTTAGCGAAAAATGCTGAGATGAGGTCCACAGTAGGTAAAGACCAGGATATCGCATAATCGTAGCCTTTTCCTCCCACACCCCTGGGGGAGAAATTTCTGATGTAATCGAGAGCAGGGAAGTACTGCACAGAACCTATAAACAACGAGAGGATAAGCGTCAATACACTTAGCCCCAAGAACTTAAGGGCATTCGCTGGGGACTTTTTCACAACCCACCAATTGTATGTTATGAATAACACAGCGACAAAGAGAGCCCAATAAGTGAAATACATAAGCTGAAGATGGGGTGCCAATATCCCCATACCCAGGAGAAAGGCACCGAGGAGAAACCAGAAAAGTCTGTTTTTCGCCCCACCGCTGAAGACTGCGAGGAAGAAACCTGGGACCAGAGAAGTGACGATAACTTTTCCGTCATGTCCGCTGAGGGCAAGAGAAACTATGACTCCCGTGAACATGTAAGAAATTCCAACTATCAGTGCCGTGCCCTTCTTAACACGTATTTTTACCAAGAAGAGGTACATCAACAATCCTGCAAGGAAGGTATGAAAAATGAAGCTCCAATTGAGCACTACGTAAGGAGGCACAATATATCGAAGGAGATAGAATGGATAAAATAACGGTGCATGTTGCCCCCCGAGGAAGGGTATTCCCCCGAATATGTATGGATTCCAAAAGGGAAACAGATGTAGATTTTTTACAGCCCATACCTCAAATTGACGAAATATAAGCCCCGCAGTGACCTGATCCGTGGCGTTTATCATTTTGCCGGGCAACACTATTTTGTGCCAAAAAATCAGAGCTAAAATAAAGTAGAAAAGCGCCACTACCTTTAGATTTATCTTCTGGTCGAGGGAAATTGACCTTCCTACTGAACCTTTTTTCCTCCTCGAGGTCATTTTTGAATTATATCCTCATCGCGAGAGTTTTTCAATTAATCGCTTTTCCTCAAAAATAATCTTACCGAAAGGGGTATTGTTTCCTCAAAATACCCAAACAACATTCATGGGGAGCTCCTTATGCCTTACCATTAGCCAAAACTTAAAGGAGGAACTCCCCATGAACG
>JAGGUL010000022.1 GCA_021158525.1 Candidatus Hydrothermota bacterium
TCCGGTGAATAGTCGGCAAAGGTATCGGCTTCCGCCCATGTGTCGCCATCAGTTTCCCAGTAAGTTGTATACAGTTTTGTATTACCCCACAGGGTATCGGCGGTTATGTAGCTCACGTAGATAGAAGACCAGGTTGTGTCGTCAAAAATCGAGATGGACGGGAGGATCTCGTTCTCATCGGCATAGCCGCTGAGAAAATGCGGACCATCCCAGGTCGTCCCGTAATCGGTTGATGTCGCGTAGAAAAGATCGTAGTCATAGGGCGAATAAACCCATTTTCGCGCATATACTACCCATACCTCCCCGGATCCGTCGTGCTGGGCGGCGATCTGGGGCCCCATTTTCATTGTGGTGTCGGCAAAGAGAGCAATAGATGAATTCCAGGTACTTCCGTAATTTTCGCTTCTCCTGAATTCTATGTAAATAGTGTCATTTGTGGGGTAGAATCTGAAAGTCTCGTATAAATAGCCACTTTTGCCGTATGTGAGGTCAGGCAATCCGGAACCGTTGATCTGCAGAAGCGTCGGCGTTGTCCAGGTGCTGCAGATATCGGTGGATTTCGTGAAGTAGATTTCGTCTTCTCCCTGTCCTCCTCTGTTCGCATGGTACAGCACGTAGAAGTATGGCTCGTCGGGATACTCGGCTCTGTCGGTGCACACGGTGTAATTGAGGACGGAGTCTGTGGTCGTTATCCACGTCCAGTGATAGGTACCATCGGGGTTGAATTTCATGACACCCAGGGAACCGTCATTATAACTGCATCTGCCGAAAACGCAGAAGGTACCATCCTGTAGGTTGACGATCTCCGGCTCAAACCAGTTACCGGCGCCAGTCACACCGGTTTCCCAGTACCATGTCATGCCGAAGTCGTCGGAACGGAAGACCTTGATCGTGGAATCGGTACAGGCAACAGCCACTCTCAGCGTATCGCCGGCGTAATAATCTATTGAGACTTCCTCTTCGTCGAATCCTGAACTTATAGCCCATGAATTGTAATTGACAGTGCCTTCGTAAACCAGCTTGTCGCCGTTCCACATGAGAGATGGATCGGCTCCGTCCACCACAGTGGGCTCTGGCGCCTCAATGGGCCTCTGCGTTCTCTGGGAGACAAATATCTGGTTGAGTTTTCTGAAAGTTTCCATATCACCCCGCTCTCGTGCCTCTGTCAACTGCTGGTAAAGCGGATCTGCTTCAGGGAAAACATCGCTTTCTGCCGATATTCCCAGAGGTACTGGCACTACATCGTGCCTCTGGGTCGTCCCGGCGAACAGGGCGACCGCCATGATGAGCCCCATCACTACCATGCTTTTCATATTGTTCCTCCTTTAAAGATACTGAAGAACCATTTGGTTCGTCTTGTTTTTCAAATATTACCTGTTTTCACCCAAGAAGTCAAATGGTAATATCCTTTTTTAATAGAACGGTAGAGCATAGAAGGTTTGAAGACTGCGGTTAGTGTCCGAACTTTATCCGCGATTGTATAAAAGGTCCCTTTGTCTTATCCTAATTTTTATGAGCGGAGTTGAGGCGATTATTCTCGCTGCCGGTAAGGGAACGAGGCTCAGGCCGATCACAGAACTGTTGCCCAAGCCGCTCTTCCCCCTCATGGGCAAAGCCCTTATAGACTGGATTATCGAGAACATGAGGGAAGCAGGGATCGAGAGGTTTCTACTGAACCTCCACCACCTGGGAGATATGATCGAGGAGCATCTGACTGAAAAATATCCCGATCTCGAATTCGTCTTTTCCCGCGAGGAGGAGCTCCTTGGGACAGGCGGGGGGATAAAGAGGCTTCTCGAGCTGTCCCGAAGCGAGTTCCTCTTGATTCACAACGGCGATACCTATGAGGAATTCGATCTCGGGGCGCTTATTGCCGAGCACAGGCGGTCGGGGAAGGACATCACCTGGGTCATGAAAGACAGACCCGGCAACGTGCTGGTCATGGACGGAGAGGTCGTAAAAATAGGAGAAGATGGCAGCTATTTTGCAGGTATTTCCGTGTGGAACCGGGACCTTTTAGATTCACTCCCGGGCGGAAAGTTCGAGATAATGCCGGTATTGAACAGGTTCCTCGAGGAGGGGAAGATCAGGATCGGCGCGCATTTTGAGAGCGCCTTTTCGCAGGATGCAGGAACTGCAGAGGGGATCTTTGAGGTTTACCGCCACCTGATGGAGAAGAAAGGGATGAAAGTGGTCATAGAGGAAGGGGCTCGCGTTGAGACCAGGTACCTTATGGGTCTGGTCTATATCGGAGCAGATGTCGTGGTTGAGAAGGGGGCTTACGTCGAGGACGCCATACTCCTCGGATCCACCTGTCTCAAGCCCGGTGAGGAGGCGGTAAGGGAGATCATCTACGATGGACTGCGTAAAAAAATGGAAACTCGAGAAAGTAGCTGAGCTGAAGGGAGGCTCCGACAGGACCTTTCTGAGGGTGAAGAAAGGAGATGAGTACTATGTCCTTCTCTACGACAGGAGCCCAGCCTTCTTCAGATATCTCGAGATCCAGAGGCTTTTGAGGGGAGCGAGCATAGGAGTACCGGAGATATTTTCCGTTGATCTCGAGAGGAGATGTATTCTGCTCGAGGACCTGGGAGATCTCTCCCTGATGCGTTTCGTGAGGGGAGCCGACATCGACGAGATCCGCGGAGTCTACAGGGATCTTTTGACCGTCCTGAGCCGGATGCAGCGGGATCTGAGCGGCACCCTGGGGGATGTCTTCGGCCTCCGGCAGCTTCACGACGAGATAATTTACTTCGAGGAATCCTTTCTCTCCCACTTCGGCGTTAAGCTCGACGAGAAAAAGAGAGGGAATCTTTTCGAGCTCAGCACTTTTATCTTTGAAAACAGCCCCTATGGCTTCATGCACCGGGACTTTCAGTCCCAGAACA